>JAUWOE010000008.1 GCA_030612265.1 Promethearchaeum sp. | reverse complement strand
ATCTTGAAATTGTTGTAAAAAAACCAACCAACGAGGGGTTTTTTTTCCTGCTTGAAGTTCGTTTGGGCCGTATTTCTCCATTCTAGTTATTGCTTCATCACTGGATAGACCATTAGTAAGAGATGTTGATAATTTCTCTTCTGTCTCCTTTGATGTGAGAAGAAACCATTTTTCAGTTATTATATCTTCTGTTATTATTTCAGTCATAAATATCCCTTTTAAAATTAGTTAGGAAATTTAAATTGCATTTTAAAAAATAAAAATCTTTTGTAACAATTTAATAGAATTTAGATAATAGTAGATTGAGAGAATGAATTTCCCTTAATAATCTAAATGTAGAACCTAAAAACTAGTTTTTTATGAAGAAATAAAGAAATAAAGAAATAAAAATAAAAATAAAATAAAATCGAATTCCTATTGTACTATCATATTTTCTCTATTTAGTAATTCAGGAAGTTCACGTTTTATTTTAATACTGTCAAACAGATAGGTAAAAATCGAAAATGTTGCAAGTAAATATAATCCAAAGAACCCTACCATCACGAGAGGGTGCTCTCCTGCAAGGAAAATTAAAATAATGCACCCAATAATCCCAATAATAATTAAACTCCAATACATTTTCTTCATTTTTTTTCCCCTAATTTTTTTCTCAATTTAATATTTTAAAAATATCCTTATAGATCAACTAAATTCAGCTATATGAAGCTCGCTGAAAGAACAAATTGTAAAAAAATTTGGAGGAAGAAGAGATTCCGCTATTTTTAATTTGTGCCCACTCCTTTCCCACAATTGCAATCTTTAATAATTATTCACCTAAAAAATAATCAAGAGGAAAAATCATAATGAAACCACTTTCTAACGCTATTCTTAATTCCCAAAAAAGTGCAATTAGAAAACTTTTTGAATTGTTACTAAAAAGCTCTGATGGGATATCATTTGGTATAGGTCAACCGGATTTTACAAGCCCAGATTTCGTAAATAAAGAAATAATAAATGCTTTAAATGAGCATAAAACCCAATATGCACCAGCTTTAGGTCTTCCCAAATTAAGAGAAGTTGTTGCACAGAAATTTCAAAATGAAAATAATATGAAATGGGTTGAAACTGAAAATATAATGATCACAAATGGAGGAAGTCAAGCGTTACAACTATGTTTTGCAGTATTGAGCAATCCTGGGGATAAAATGATTATGTTAAGCCCAAATTTTCTTTCTTATATTTATCTGGCAAGTTATTATCATCTTAAATTGGTCGAAGTTCCAAGATTGGAGAATTATGCCCCAGATTTAGAAGGAATTCGCCAATCAATTACTCCCAAAACAAAGTTTATTCTGATTAATTCACCAAATAATCCAACCGGATATGTCTTTTCAAAAAAACAAATGGATGAATTGGTTGAAATCGTTCTTGAAAATGATCTTTACTTAGTAAGCGATGAGGTTTATGAAAAATTTCTTTATAACGATCATATTCATATAAGTCCTGCATCTTATGATGAAATGGCAGAAAGAACACTTACATTAAATGCATTAAGTAAAACTTTTGGTGCAACTGGTCTTCGTCTTGGTTATGTATCAGCCAATAAAAAAATTATTGGAATGATGGAAAAATATGGCCAATACACAACTGCCGGAGTAAATCATCCGACTCAGTACGGAGCAATAGAAGCAATTATAAAAGGGAATCCTGCTATGCCTCAAATAATTCAAAAATATGATAAAAAAAGAAAATTTACATTGAAACGTCTAAAAGAGTTGCAATTTGATGCTGTTGAACCTTTTGGGGCTTTTTACATAATGCCTAAATTAAATCCTAAATGGAATATGACAAGTGAGGAGTTTTCAAATGACCTTGTTAAAGAAGAGCACGTTGCTTGCGTTCCTGGAAATGGCTTTGGGTCTTATTCTGATAATTCGCTTAGAATTTCATATGCAACATCGGATGAATTATTAGAAGAAGGTTTTAATCGAATAGAACGCTTTTTAAAGAAAAAATCTCTAATATAAATTGAACAATGACTCCTAAGAATAGAATTTGTAAATGGTATTCCTGCTGCCCGATAAAATTTTTTACAGATGATAAGAAATTGGATCCCTATTGGGTTGAAAATTATTGCTTAATTGGGAATAAAAATTGTATTAGATATCAAAAAGAAGAAGCGGGGGAATTTCATCCCGATAACTTGTTACCTGATGGTTCTTTTGATATGTCATTGGAGTAATTCAATTATTTTGTGCCCGTTTTTTTCAAGAACTTCTTTTGATTGCTCAAGATTTTCTTCTTTCACAAAAATATAGTCAGTATTATAAGTTGAAAAAGTAAAAATACTAATTCCAGCCTTAGCAAGCACTGTTGATAAGTTAGCAATAATTCCAGTTAAGCTAAAATACAAAGGGCCAATAATTTTAATTGCACGCCAGCCTTTTTCTGATTTGCAATTAACTGGAATTAAATTTTCGGGGATTATAATTGAAATTTCTTCATCGGTTTTTGTGATTGACCAGAAATCACCAAGTTTAGACGGATCTGGTATAGAATCCTTTGGAGAAAGTTGACAGATAGCAAATTTTTTTTTTAGAATTACCAGATCAAGTTTAGTCAAAATATCCCCGATTAAGATTTGTTTGTAAATATTAAAAATTATTTGTTTTTTATATCAGAAAGATCAAAACAAATTTAGGATTGCGCTTAAAATCTTTCATTGTATATACGAATAATATTAAAGATCTAAGTAAAGCTAAGTAAATTTTTACAAATCGCGAAAAAAATTATTTTAAGATTTCTGATGATTTTTTAGTCCAATCATTTCCTAAGAAAGGGCTTGAAATATTTTTTTCTCCTATTTCAGAGCATTCGAATAATTTGGTAGATCACCTAACTCTACATTTTAAAAGCCTAAATATTGAAGATATTGAAATTAGTTGAAAAAATAGTTGAAAAAATAGTTTTAAAATTATAATTAAGTCCAAAAGTTTGAAATCCCTCATAGAATACCGCAATTTTATTGAGTATTTTATTAATCAAAACATTAATTCACTTAAAGAAATTTTGAATGAATAATGCCAAAAGCACTAGTTATGTTTGGTTATGATAAACCAAATCGTTATTCTTGGAGTATTCTAATGGGTTATTTAGAATCGGATTCTATTCTAATGGAACAATATTCCTTCCTTCCATTACCTTTTCATATTTACAAATCCCATCTTTATCAAGATTATTTTGAGAATTTAGATTTTAAGAAATATGATTATATTATTTTGGCATATTCGCTACTTTCAGTTCAAATACCGCAATTTGAAGAGTTCAATTTAAAACATAGCAAATTTTTTAGTAAATTCCATCCAAATATAATAACTGTAGTAGGTGGTCCTCATGTTGCAGTATCTCCCGAAGAATTTTCAAAACTTATGATAGACTTTATAATTCCAGATGAGGGCGAGCATGCCTTTTCTATACTTCTTCATATATTATTGAAGAAATCAAAGGATAAGATTGATACAGAGTTAATCCCCGGATTAATAAGGGGATTTCCAATTTATATTCCTGCGAGTCAACCCAAATTAGTGGAGGTTGGCAAATTTCCTCCTTTTTCTTCAAAATTTCGTTTGTTTGGTCCTATTGAAATCTCAAGAGGGTGTCCTTTTCGATGTAAATTTTGTCAAACAGGAAATCGCGCAATAAAAATGCGTCACGCATCCGTTGAGAATATTGTAAAGTGGGTAAGAATAGCCAGTGAAATAAAATTCGATAAGGTTTGGTTTTTATCACCAAATTCTTTTGGATATGGTTCAAGAAATGGCGTTTTCCCTAATATAAACGCGCTCTATGATTTACTTTCCCAGATTCATGCTATTCCTGCAATAAAAGGAATATTTTTCGGTACCTTTCCAAGTGAAGTTCGTCCAGAATCAGTAACTCGTGAAGTTTTAGAGGCAATTACTCCATTTATCACAAACAATAAAATTCTTATCGGTGCTCAATCAGCTTCAAATCGACTGTTACGTAGTATTCAAAGAGGACATACATTTGAACATGTTAAAAAAGCCATTTCTATACTTCAAGAATTCAATTTAAATGTAGAATTGGATTTTATTTTTGGTCTTCCAGGAGAAAATTCAGAAGATATCCAAGATAACATCAATTTCTTTCAAGAAATATTGAATGGCAAATATAAAAATGTAAAAATTCATACTCATACATTTATGCCTTTGCCGGGAACACCATTTTCAAATGAGCCTAAGGGAATTTTAGATCCTGTAATTATGAAAATTATTGGTAAATTAACAAAAGTTGGAAAAGCATACGGATCCCACTTGGCACAAGCGAAAATTCAAAAAACTCGATATTCGAAATAAATTATTAACCATCAAAATCTAATTTAAAACTAAGAATGAATAATACGGTTGTAATTGCAGAAGGAAATAATGCAACAGAGTCATTAAATAACGGACTTAATCTTTTAGGTGGTTTATCAAAATTTCTTTCTAAAGAAGATCGTGTCTTAATTTTGATTGATCTTCAATGTCCTTTTACTTGTCCTTCTTCAATTAATCAAGAAACATTGAATGCGTTACTTAGCAATATTAAGTTAATTGGAGTATCTAAAATTCAAATTCTTCCAGGAGTAATGTGGGGTGTAGATCAGAGAAAAGCCTTGAAATCCTTAGGTTTGGAAGATTTAATTCAAAATTATGGTGCTACATCAATAACTTATGAAGATCTCTACAAATTTTCAGCTCCCATTATAGAAAGTGTCACGAAAATCATTTGTTTATCACAAATTAGAACTGATCCATTATGGAAATTGACTTGTTCTTCTTTCTTGATGTGGTATTTTAATCCCCCTAAAAAAAGATGGAAGAATATATCGATTTATAAGAAGAAATATGAAGATGAACGAGTTCAACAAGTTTTTGAATTTTTAGAAAGAAAAATCCCAACTCTGTACATTAATGATTGTTATTTTCTTTTAACGGGAAATGGCCCATTTGCTTGGAATACTACAAAAAGTGTTAAAACTAATAAAATAATTATGTCCAATAATATTATGGCTGTTGATTGGATTACATATGAACAATTTGGATTGGATCCAACCATTAATTTAATTTTGAAAAAAGCTTTAGAACAAAATTTGATTGATATAAAATCAATTAATTTAAAATCTCAAGTGCAAAATAAAAATCCTTCAATAAAATTTTCAGAAACAGAACCAACTAATATAATTCTGGAAGGATTAACTATATACTCTGGTGAATTGAACAGTGGTGAAAGATATGCTTTATTACAATTTCTTTTTATGATAAAAAACCTTCTCTTTAAAGATTCATCAAATTTTGGGAATTGGGCAATAATTGCGGGAAAAAATCCCCCAGATCCTGAGATTAGTAGTGATATAATTGTTTTTGGAGATTCTGCAATAAAATCCACTAAGAAATATAATTTTAGGACAATTTCTGAAACAGCATCTGAAATGATAAACTTAATGGGATTTGAAATTGGTGTCGGTGAAACTTTGGAAGGTGATGAATTAGAAAAAGCAATCTTAATCAAACAAAGAAAAATTCGCCAAAAAATTGATAGAACTAGAAAGAAATATAGTGGATTAATAGCAACTTTAGATAATATAGTTCAAGAATCTGATGTGGATGCTAAAAGTGATAAAGAAGAAACAAAACTTAAACTTCAAATGAAAATGGAATTAAAAATCGATAAATATCAATATAAAATTGAAAAATTGAGGTTCAATATAATTGCTAAACACAAAAAACAAGCAATTAAAAATAAATTATTAGACCTAACTCTAAATAAAAGAGTATTAGAAATTCCTGGTAATCCTCCACTTGGATGGGATCCTTTAATTTTTCTAACCTATTTTTGGCAAAATAAACAAATTTCAACATTAAACCTTTTTATTCAGATATCTCGTGAATTTTATTCATTCCCAAGATTTAATAAAGGTAAGATTAGAGCAAGTTTGAAAATTGATAAAAATAAACTAAAAAAAATAGAAAAAGAGAAAAATAAGCCATTAATTTCTAAAAACAAATCCGAAATGAAGAAAATAGAAAATGAATTAAAAAGTAATTTGAAGAATCTTACACTCAATTTTAAAAAGAACACAAAAAGAATAAAGAAAAAATTTGTTTAAGAGGATGATAAAAATGAATGATACTCCTATGGCTGAAATTTGGAATGATTGGAATCGAATTTTAAGTGGTGCACAAGGATTTACTATTAATAAAAAATTCCTAAACATTGGAGCGAAAGTTCCTTTACTATCTTTAGATATTGATATCAAATCCTTTTATTTTCTTTGGCTAGAACTATATCCACTATTCATGAATTCTAATTCAAATTCAATTGAATTAATAGTTGATGATAGCGATAATATAAGTAATTGTATACTTCATAAATCAAATAAAGACGGAATGTATACTGAAGCTATAAAGATTGAAATTGATAAATTACCTAATTTCACTACAAATTTAAGAAACGTTGACGAAATCTATAATATCCTCGGGGTATGGGTAAAACAAAGATATAATGTTGATATAGGAAACTTAAGAATTATTCCATTAGCTTTTATAAATGATTTTGTTTCAATTTATGTGAAATATTTCAAAAGTGGTATTAATTATGGATTTTTTGAGATGATTGGTGAATATTTCGATGTCATTGTTAAATATCGAAATCAACAAATGTTATTATGCTATCCTCCCTCGCCATTTTTTGATTTTATTAGCAAATTTGATGAATATTTTTTGAATTTCTCGTATTTTGCTATCATTAAAGCTTTTAGGAGCTATTTACCGAAGTCAAAAATGACCATAACCTTTAGATTGAAAGATGGCTCTGCGTTTCTTTCATATTTCATAAATATTTCCCAATTGAGAATTTCATTTGAATTCATCCCAATTCCTGATTATATATTTTCTAAAAACACATCAAGTAAAATAGAAGACAAAATTTTTAAATTCTTAAAAAAAGACTGTAATACTAAGCACAATTTAATTTTCCAAATAGAAGATATAACCGAGTTAATATTTGAGGTAATTAATTCCCAAATTCCTATCCAAAAGGATAGATTTCTTCTAATTGAAGAAAAATTTTTGAATTTCTATAGAAATATCGGAATTCCTTGGGATATGGATCCTAAACCCTATATATACAACAATAATTTTAGATTTTGGATCTATCTTCTAGGATTTTATATCAATCCACGAAAATTATCGTTTTGGTCAATACCCACACTATTACAATCATTTTTAAGTATGTTTTTCAGTCTAACCGGAGATACTTTAATAATAACAGGTAATAAATTTCCAAATTTGACTGATACTAAAAAAATTGATAAAATTAATGGTTTTATATTTTCAATGAATGATGGAATGATTGAAAAAATTCAAAATATCCAAGATAGCGAACTTCAAAAAATTCTAGAGACAGTTAAAAATAAAATTCTTGATCATTCTGAGGGAGATAATTACAAAAAATCAAAAAATACTAGATCCTCGATTCTTTCCCAAATAAGAACTGAATTTTCTGATAAAATAAGTTTTATTTCTTCCATAGTTTGGTTAAGTAACGATATGATTTCTAAAATTATCTCGATATTATTGCTAGATTTTCACCGACATAATAGGTTTGCTGGAAGAAAACTGGTTAGGATTTTTAGATTTTTTAGAAAAAATCGATATTTCTCAGTTTTTCCTGAGAATCATCTCTATAAGAAGGTGAAAAACCAAAATTCGCTTCAATTTTTAAAGAGTATCACACCAATCTTCACAGATTTGCATGAATTCTAAAATAAAAAAAAATAAAAAAAAATAAAAAAAAAATTTAATCACGCAAATGCGGTCTTCGGGCTGCTAATGTCGCATCTAATCTTCCGATATCAGTATTATAAGGACCATTTTTAAGATGTCCAGGATTTTTTTCTGCTTCTTCATAAATTTCTAACAAAGCTTTTATAAATTTGTCCAGTTCACGCTTATTTTCTGTTTCAGTAGGTTCAATAAGCATAGCCTCATGTATAATTAACGGAAAATATATTGTAGGAGCGTGAATACCTCGATCAAGCAACCCTTTGGCAACGTCTTCTGAATTGACACCATTGGGTAAGTGGGCATCAACAAGAAATTCGTGCATGTTGATTCGATTGTAAGGGATGGGATATTTATGCTGAATTTGGGTTCTGATATAGTTTGCATTCAAAACTGCATTTTGAGCAGCTCTCTTTATCCCATTGTTACCTAATGCCAATATATATGTATATGCTTTAACTAAAACTCCAAAATTGCCCCAAAAACTACGTATTCGTCCGATCGATGATCCTTCATTTTCGACACATGCTAAACCTTTTTCAATTTTAATTACTTGTGGGCATGGTAAATATTTAATTAAATCCTTTTTGACTCCAACAGGTCCGGCTCCTGGACCGCCACCACCATGGGGAGTTGAAAATGTTTTATGGAGGTTTAAATGTATGATATCAAATCCCATTTCACCAGGTTTTACGATTCCCATAATAGGATTGAGATTTGCTCCGTCATAATAACATAATCCTCCATATTTATGGACGATTTCAGTAATTTTATCAATATTCCTATCAAAAACTCCAACTGTATTTGGATTTGTTAACATTAAACCAGCAACATCTCCTCCTTTCATTGCAAATTCAAGCTGATCTAAAGGTAATTCCCCATTTTCATCGGATTTTATTTCAATAATTGAAAAACCGGCCATTACAGATGTAGCAGGGTTAGTTCCATGGGCACTATCAGGGACTATGATTTTATCCTTCTCTATTCCTTTCATTTCAAAGAATTTCTTAATAATTAGGATACCAGTAAGTTCTCCTTGAGCACCTGCTGCAGGATTTAATGTAAACGCATCCATTCCGCATATTTCACAAAGTTGTTGACCAAGATTATATATTAATTCAATTGCTCCTTCATTTTCTTCTTGTAATGGATGAATGTTTAAAAATCCCGGTAGTCTTGCAGTTATTTCATTAATTCTAGGATTATATTTCATTGTGCAAGAGCCTAAAGGATAGATTCCGCTATCTACTCCATAATTCTTTTTAGCTAAATTAACATAATGCCGTACAATTTCAAATTCCGGAACATCAGGTAAGTTTATTTCTTCATTGCGTTGAAGAAATTTCGGAAGTATATTATCAAAATCAACTCTATCGATATCCATTTCGGGTGTGAAATTATTTTTTACTGCATTATATCCTTTATCAAAAATTAAGAGTTCACGAGTCATTGTGCAGCCTCCTGAGCAATATGTATGAATTTTATAATATCTTCTTTTGAGTTAATTTCGGTTACACAAATAAGAATTTCGTCTTTTCTATTAGGAAAATAATGGGATAGTCTTAGAGGTGGTAATATATTCTCATCTTTGCACTTTTTTATTAATTTATCAATGTTTGGACATTTAACAATGAATTCATTGTAGGTTGGTTTGGTATTTAGAATTTTATATCCAGAGATTTGAGATAATGCTTGTTTAACATGGTTAGCTTTTTGAAAATTTTGCATAGCGACATCTTTTAACCCAGTTTTACCCAAAGAAATCAAATAAACTAAAGAAGCAATCATGATCAATGCTTGATTTGAACAAATATTTGAGAGTGCTTTTTCACGTCTTATATGCTGTTCTCGCGCTTGAAGTGTTAATACATAGCCTTCTTTTTCACCATAGAGTTCTTTTGTTAACCCTATCAATCTTCCTGGCATTTTTCGCATATATTTTTTTTTTACAGATAAAATTCCTAAGTTTGGTCCTCCAAAAGATGGGTGCATTCCCACACCTTCGGAAACAAATATATCAACATCACTTTTTCCTGGAGGTTTAAGCTGTCCTAAACATGTTGGATCACTCATTGCTTGAATTAATAAACATTTATTTGATTTGGAGTGGACGATATTAGCAATTTGGTTAACATCTTCAATATCTCCAAAGAAGTTGGGGCTTTGAATTAAAACTCCCGCTATCTCATCGGTTATTTTATTATCAAGTTCATCTAAAGGAATTATTTCTGTTTCAATGCTGCGCCCCCAACAATAAGTTTGAACGGTTTCAATGTATTCAGGGTGAATTCCTTCAATAAGAAGTACTTTTCTCTTTTTGGTTATAAAGAATGCCATTGTTGCAGCTTCTGCCAATGCAGATGCACAATCATACATTGAAGCATTAGTTACATCCATTTCAGTTATTCTCGATATTGCTGATTGATATTCATAAATGCTTTGGAGCATTCCTTGGCTTATTTCTGCTTGATACGGTGTGTACGAAGTGAAGAATTGACTTTGGCTAATAATAGAATCAACCAGTGATGGAATGTAGTGATAATAAGATCCAGCTCCCAAAAAAGAAGTATGATAAATATGATTTTTCTGAGAGAGTTCGGTTAAATTTTTAAGAAGGTCTGATTCTGGTAAACCCTCGGGAAGGTTTAGAGTTTTTATTTTCAGATTGTTAGGAATATCTGCATACAAATCATCTAAATTCTCCACTCCGATTTTTTCTAACATAATTCTAATGGTTTCTTCATCATGTGGAACGTAATCCATGTTTTTTTCCCTTCTAAATAGAATTAAAATATATTTAATAAATGAAAGTAAATAAAAAAAAAGTCTTAAAATTTAGTTATTTTATAAGGTTGCCTGATAACCAGCAGCATCCAATAATCCATCTGCTTCAGAAGCATTACTAATTTTAACTTTAAAAATCCATCCATCACCATACGGTGAAGAGTTTACAACTTCCGGTTCATCTTCTAAATTTTCATTAACAGCAGTTATTTCTCCGGTAAATGGGGTAACTACCTCTCCTACTGCTTTTGAACTTTCGACATTAGCTGCAACTGCTCCTTTCTCTAATGAATCACCAACACTTGGTAACTCCACAAAAACGATTTCGCCTAATTGGTCTTGGGCATGGGCACTAATACCTACGGTCGCAATGTCACCTTCGATTTTAACCCATTCATGAGTAGCTTGATATTTTAAATCTCCTGGGAACTCCATATTTTTCACTTTTTAATTTTTATTTTATAAAAAAAATTGATAACGTTTTGAATAATAATAATTTTAATTTTAATTTTTCTTTTTAAATTTTCTTCCCTCGAGTGTAAAAGGGTGTTTTAACAATTACTGCTCGTTTTTTCTTACCTCGGATTAACACATCAAGCTCTGATCCTATTGCTTTATATTCAGAATTAATTAAAGCTAAACCAACAGTTTTATTTAAAGTTGGAGCAAATGTTCCAGATGTAATATGTCCGATATCTTCCCCTCCGAGTGAAATAATCCGATAGCCTGCTCTAAGAATACCTTTATCAAGTAAATTAAGTCCGACACTAATTTTTTTGGGACCTTCACTTTTTTGCTTAAGTAGAATCTCTTGACCTATAAAGTTGAATCCTTCTTTTTCCTTGACAACCCATCCCAAATTAGCTTCAACCGTCGTAATTTCGTTATTAATATCATTACCGTACAAAGCATAACAGCATTCTAAACGCAATGAATCTCGGGCTCCAATTCCAATAGGTTTTGCTCCCGTATCCAGGAATATTTGATAAACTCTGGTTGCATACTTATTTTCACATGATATTTCAAATGAAGCTAATGAATCTGACCAATCATCTTCGCCGGTATAACCTGTTCGCGAACAAAAAATTGGAATTTCTTCTGAATTTACTATTATATTTGTATAACACCATCTAAAACGCTTAATTTGTGTGAGATCTTTGTCAGTTATTGGATTTAATAAATTTAAGGTTTCAGGACCTTGAAAAGCAAATCTTGTACGTTCTAACGAAAGATCTGTTATCTTAACCTTATAATCGCCGATATTCTCCTTTAACCAATTGAAATCCTTTCCATCTGTTTCCAAGGTTTGAGCATTAGCAATAATTCTAACTTTTTCAGCAGATTCTCGATAAATATAGAGATCGTCAACTACTCTTCCATTTGGATAGCACATATGTTGATATTGAGCTACATAATCTCCAATTCCAATACTGTTGGTCATCATATGCTTAAGAAATGGTATACAGTCAGGACCTTCGAGCATAAATTCAGTCATGTGGCTAATATCGAAAATTCCAGCATGTTCCCGAGTCCATATGTGATCTTCAATAACTCCTTCAAATTTAACGGGCATATACCAATCTTCAAAATTTACCATCTTTGCACCTAATTTCTCGTGCATTTCGCTCAAAGGCGTTTTCCGAATGTTAATTTCTGTCATTGCAATAACCTTATTTAATAAAATTAGTTAGGTATCCAAATTAAAATTGTCCATTCAAAATTTAATCTTTGTACCATATTTCTCACTAAAGCAAATTTGTTCAATTGGCTTTCGATTCTGTTCACGAGGTGTATATTTTGAATAACCGAGCGGTGTCAAAGCAATTACTCTTACTTTTTCTGGAATTGATAACGTGCTTTTTATTTTATACTCATCAAACCATCCAATCCAACAAGTTCCTAATCCCTCATTAGTTGCCGCCAAAATAAGATGTTCCATACATATAGCTGCATCTACAGTAAAATACTCTAAATTATTCATATTTTTTCCAGATTTATTTGGAGCAATGCAAACAACAATGAACATTGGTACGTTTTCAGTCCATTTTTGTGTAGTCGCATTAGCAATTTCTTTAATTAGAGAGCTGTCCTTCACTATTATATAACGAACTCCTTGTTTATTTGCCCAAGTGGGAGCTAATCTGCCTGCTTCGATAATTCTTTCAAGAATTTCATCTTCTATAATGTCTTCTTTAAATTTTCGAATACTTCTTCTACTCTTAATTACATCTGTAAAATCCATATAAATAGATAGGTGTTGAGTTAATTTAAATTTAAAAAAGTAAATGAATAGGCTAAAAGTAATAAAAAAAATGGATAGAAAAAAAATGAAAATAGATTAAGAATATTGATTACTCTTTTTTCTCAGCTTTTTTCTTCTTTTTTCAACTTTCTAAGTCTTTTTCTTTCTTCCTTTTTTTCATCAGCTTTTTTCTTTCCACTATCCAAACCATCATCCAATGACTTTTCCATTTTAATAATTTTGTCCATTGTGAATGCGTACCCATTATGAAGGAAGAAAGTAAACGAAAGAGCTAGAATTGTAAAAATTTCCGCGATTACACTGTATGATAATAGAGCTAGTCCACCGCTCATTCCCGCTAATGTTGTGAAGATATTACCCGTATCACTCTCAGCCACTGCATTAATTATTAAAGATAAAATCCAGATTATTAAACCTAAAACCATCAGTGAGATTGAGACTAAAATTCCAATAGTTATTACTTTTGCCGTTGTATTATCCTTTTCAATATCTTTGGGGCTGATTTGGACAAAGAATGCTGTTAATATTAAGTTGTTTCCCCGTTTGTAGAAAAACATTGAGAATATCAATGTACCAAATAATAATGCCCCAAATATACCATAAAATGAAATCTGTATGCCAACTGGGTAATTTCTAAAAGTAGTTCCATAATCTAAAAAGGCAGCATCAATAATTGCCCAGATTATCCCGACAACAATCATTAATATTTCAGTAACTATTATTCCAAACATAACATTGCCTGTAATTTTCTTGTTTTTCTCGAATTGATATTTGCCTTCAACTGCCTTATTGTATTTCAAAATTTGATTTATTACAACCCATTGGCCATTTTTCCAAGTAAATACGGCCAAATAAATTAGGCCATCCAAAACTAATACTGAACCTCCTACTAGTAAAATCCTTGAACCTCCTGTTAAATCAGTAAACCATCCCCATAAATTTAATGGATCATCTCCTTCACCAGCATTTAGGAAAAATCCAATTATTGCAATTATCAAACCTAGAAAAATTGTAAAAATACAAATTAAAGTCCCTGCAGTGATCACTTTTGCAGGTAAATATGTCTCATCTTTACTTAATTCTTCGTATTTCTCTTTAAATAACATGGAGTGCATGGAACGTTTTCCTCTTCGGAATAAAACGACTAAAAATAGCGTTAAGAAAAACATTCCCAATAGAATTAATCCAACTACAAAAATTTGCGTTTGAATTGATAAGTCTTTGAACTCATCCCATCCAGTTTCAGTGAATAAATCCTTTATCCTCCAGATAATTCCAATCACAGAAATAAAGAGACCTATCATTGTTAACCATAAAATAGTGGTAACTATTATATTTTCTCTTCGCTCTTCTTTTTCTTCTAGAGTTAACGGTTGAGATTTTTCAACCGTTTTCCCTTCATTTTCATTAATATTCGAATTTTCATTACTCATAAAATTTTCATTCCTTTGTTTCAAAAATTTGATGTTAATCTATTATTGAAGAAATGAACTTAAAAAATTTATAAATTTTCAAATGCAGATTCTCATCAAGTGAAAAAATAATGACATACATTGCAGATTATAAAAAATCTATAGAGAACCCAGAAGAATTCTGGGGAAATATTGCAAATGAATTATTCTGGTATAAAAAATGGGACAAGGTATTAGATACCTCAAATCCCCCTTTTTATAGGTGGTTTAAAGGCGGAGAAACGAACATCTGCTATAATGCTGTGGATAGATGGGCAAAAGATGACGGGCATAAAAATAGGGCAGCTTATATTTATGAAAATCCAGTTGAAGGTATCAGCAAAATTATTACTTATTCTGAACTTTTGAAACTAGTAAATCAAGTAGCAGGATTTTTCAAACATTTGGGATTACAAAAAGGTGATCGAGTAATTTTTTATTTGCCTATGTCAATAGAAGCTTGTGTTGCGGCACTGGCTTGCACACGAATTGGTTTAATTCATAGCATTATATTTGCCGGATTTAGCAAAGAATCAATCGCTGTTAGAATTGATGATGCAAAACCAAAGTTAATAATTTGTGCTGATGGAAGTAAGCGAGCTGGAAAAATAACTCCACTTAAAAAAATAATAGATGATGCAATAAACATCGCTGAATTTAAAATTCCGAAAGTATTAGTTCTAAACCTCAATATTATTGAATATCATAAAGTTGAAGGTAGAGATTTAGATTGGAAACATGAAATTGAGAACTGTCCTATTAAAGAAGTGGAATGTGTTCCGCTTAAATCGGATGATCCTTCATATATTTTGTATACTTCTGGAACAACGGGAAAACCAAAAGGAGCTCTACGAGACACTGCAGGTTATATGGTTGCAGGATACTATTCCATTTTTTCACTTTATGGTTGTAAAAAAGATTCCATTTATTTTGCCACATCTGATATTGGATGGGTTGTAGGGCATAGTTATACTATTTATTTCCCCCTGTTCGCAGGTATCACAAGTATCATCTACGATGGAACACCAATTCATCCTCATACCGGTATATGGTTCGAGATTATCGAAAAAGTCAAAGCAGATGTCGTTTTTAGCTCTCCGACTGCATTTAGAATGTTGCGAAAATTTTCCGAAGAAAACATAACAAAATTTGATTTAAGCCGTATGAAGTATTTATTTTTAGCTGGGGAACCTTTGGATCCTCCTACTTATGAATGGGCAAAGAAGGTTTTAGGTGATACGGAAATTATTGATAATTATTGGCAAACTGAAACTGGATGGCCTGTTTTGTGTAATCCCGTGGGTGTTGATAAAATTCCCATTAAACCAGGATCTCCTACATTTCCGACATGGACATGGAATCTTGAAGTTGTAGACGATGAAAGTAAACCAGTAGAAGCGGGAGTGAAAGGTTTTCTAGTTGCTAAGCCTCCAACACCTCCGGGTCATATGCTCACAATTTGGGGTGATGATGAACGTTATAATGAAACTTATTTCAAGGTTTTACCTGGTGATCCAGTTTACTATACTGGGGATTATGCTATAAAGGATAAAGATGGATATTATTTTGTCTTAGGACGGGCCGATGAGGTGATAAAGGTAGCAAGTCATAGGTTGGGGACACGAGAAATTGAAGAATTGCTAAATTCCCATCCGTCCGTGGCTGAAAACATGGTTATTGGAATTGTTGATCCAATAAAGGGACAAGTTCCACTTGGATTAGTGGTATTAAAAGAAGGATATTCTTGGAATGAAGAATTAAAACAGGAACTAATTCAAAAAATTCGAGATGGAATTGGACCGATTGCAAAACCTAAAGAAATTTTGGTAGTTAATCGATTACCAAAAACAAGATCGGGAAAAGTAATGCGTCGAATTATAAAATCGATTGCTGAGGGAAATGATATTGGAGATATTTCTACGATTGAAGATAGCGAGTCAGTAAAAGAGGTTAGAGATGCTATTGAATCTGTTTTAGAAAAAGATTAGTAATCCACTTATATTTTTTTGTTAATAATTTTTTATTCGGTTATTGTTTTCATGCTAATATGGAATCAAAATCAAAACTTGTTAAAAAATCTAAGATACATTTAGCTCAATTAATGATGCCTGAGCATGCAAATCCAGCTGGTAATGTTCATGGAGGGACGATAATGAAGATTATTGATAACGCAGCTCTTATTGCAGCCACAAGGCATACTCATTCAAATTGTGTTACTGCATCTGTGGATAAAATCGACTTTATAACTCCCGTATATGTTGGAAATTTAGTTATAGCTTATGCTTCTGTGAATTATACTTCAAGAACATCTCTTGAAATTGGAGTGAGAATTGAAGCTGAATGTTTACTTTCTGGAGTGAGAACACATGTTGCAAGCGCATATTTGACATTTGTTGCATTAGATAAAAATGATAAGCCTTTAGAAGTGCCTTCATTAACTCTTGAAACAGAAGATGGAAAGCGGAGATACAAAGATGCACTAAAAAGGAGAGAGCAACGCTTAGCAACTCGAAGTAGACACAAACATCAACCTCATGAATGCATTATTCGTCCTTCAAAATTACAAAAGAATTAATTTTCTTTAATCCCTTTTTTACTCAATAAATGCTGATAAAAGAATTCTTTAAACAAAAAAATCCAGTTCTTTCATTCGAAGTTTTTCCTCCCAAACGAAATTACAATTTGGAAACAATCTACTCAACTATTGAGTCTTTAAAAGATCTAAATCCTGATTTTATATCGGTAACATACGGTGCAGGAGGAGGCACTAAAGATCACACTGTAGAAATTGCATCTATTATAAAAAACAAGTATAAAATTGAATCTCTTGCTCATCTAACTTGTGTGTCTGCTAAGAAGCAAGAAATCATTCAAATTGCTAAAGAATTACAAGAAAACAATATTGAAAATGTTTTAGCACTTCGTGGGGATTTACCTTCAGATCCTAATTTTGAGTTTCCTACACCCTTACATTACAAATACGCCTCTGATTTAATTCATGAACTAAAGCACAATTATAATTTTTGTGTAGCAGCAGCTTTTTATCCAGAGGGGCATATTGAAGCAATAAATTTTGAAACTGATTTAGAATACGTTAAATTTAAAGTTGAAATGGGTGCATGCTTTTTAATTTCCCAGATTTTTTTTGATAATAAATATTTCTATCATTTTAAAGAAAAATTTGAAGAGATGGGAATAAAGGTTCCGTTATCTGCAGGAATTATGCCCGTTACAAACGCAAAACAGATGAATCGAATAACAGCATTATGTGGAAGCACCATTCCGCGAAAATTATCAAAGATAATTGCAAAACATCACCAAAATCCCTTAAAATTGCAAAATGAAGGAATTGATTATGCTGCTCAACAAATTAATGATTTGATTGCTAATGGTGTTGATGGAATACATATTTATACTATGAATCGACCAGAAACCGCTAAAAAAATTCTGGAGAAAGTAAATTTATGAGTATAAAAATTAATAAGAAAGAAGTTCTTCGCTATCTTGGTGGTACTGCCAAAAATAATGATAATCTTACAGATCGACTAATAGATGAATGTATTGGAGAAATAAAAGAAATTTCTGTGCCAAAATCTCAATTCCGAATATTTGATATAAAAAAAAATCAAAATAATATTAAAATCTTAAATTCAATATTAATTTTAAAGGGAAAAGATATAATCAAATACCTGATATATTCAAAAAAGGTTGCAATTATGGCTGTAACTTTAGGAATTCAAGTGGATCAGAGAATTAAATATTATACTAATATCGATTTAACAAAAGCAGTAATTTTCGATGCATGCGCAACTACATATATTGAAGCAATTAGTGACAATTTGGAAAGTGATATTAAAGAAATCGCAAATCAGTCAAATTGTAATCTTACATTCCGATTCAGTCCTGGATATGGTGATTTTTCTCTTGTAGTTCAGGATAACATATTAAAAGTCTTAAATTCGTCAAGAATAATTGGTTTGACGGTCTCAAATGAACATATTTTAATTCCTTCAAAATCAGTTACAGCAATTATTGGGTTTGAGGATAAATCGAAAAAAAAACCTACTGGAAAAGTTCAAAAAAGAATAGATAATGAAAAATGTAAGACTTGTTTGAGATATAAAAATTGTATATATTTACAGGAGGGAACTTTTTGTGAATTTCGTAAAAAAAATCTTTGAAGAAAAAGAAAAAAAATTTCTACTTTTTGATAGCGCGATGGGAACAACCCTTCAGAAAATGGGGTTGAAAGCAGGTGAAATTCCTGAATTATTCAATTTTACTCATTCAGATATAATTTTTGACATTCATAAACAAAACATTGAAGCGGGTTCTGATATCATAATTACAAATACTTTTGGAGCTAACGAAATAAAATTAAAAGGATGCCAATATTCTGTTGAAGATATTGTCCACAAAGCAGTAAGTCTTGCAAGAAAGGCTGCGGGGAAAAAATATGTAGCCCTTGATTTGGGACCAACCGGCCAATTATTGGAACCTCTCGGATCCTTAAAATTTGAGCAAGCCTATGATTTATATAAACGTCAAGTTCTTGCAGGTGTGGATGCTGGTGTGGATCTTATTCTTATTGAAACTATCTCAGACCTATATGAAGCAAAAGCTGCAATACTCGCTGCAAAAGAGAATTCTAATCTACCTGTATTTTGCACAATGACCTTTGATCAAAATGGAAGAACGCTCACAGGAACTGATCCTATTACAATGGTTAATGTTTTAGAAGGTTTGGGTGTCGATGTTATCGGTCTTAATTGTTCATTGGGTCCCAAAGAAATTTTACCTATTGTGAATGAGATATTAAAATATGCAAAAATACCCGTTATGGTTCAACCAAATGCTGGTCTACCCGAATATGTAGATGGAGAAACTGTTTTTAATGTCTCTCCTGAAGAATTTGCAACAGTTATGGTCGAAATTGCAAAGAAAGGAGTGCGAATTCTTGGAGGGTGTTGTGGAACAACTCCTGAATTTATCGTCAAGTTGCATGAAGAGTTAAAAGATATCGATCCTGCAGTTCCAAAACCAATTTCTTATACTTGTGCTTGCTCTTCAACAAAAACGATCATTTTTAATAAAAATCAACCTAAAATCATTGGTGAAAGGATCAATCCGACAGGAAACAAAAATATTAAGAATGCTCTTATAGACCAAGATTACGGGGCAATTATAAACGAAGCTATTGTTCAAAAAGAAGCAGGTGCAGATGTACTTGATGTTAATATCGGTCTTCTCGAAATTGATGAACCAGTTACAATGGTTAAAATAATAAAAGAACTTCAAGGAATTATTGATATCCCCCTTCAAATTGATAGTGCAAATTTTGAAGCATTAGAAGCGGGAGCTCGAGTATTTAATGGAAAACCAATTTTGAATTCAGTTACTGGTAAAAAAGAACATATGGAACAAATATTTCCGATTGTTAAAAAATATGGCACGTGTGTTATTGGGCTCACTATGGATGAAAGAGGATTACCAAAATCGATTGAACAAAGGGTGGAAATTGCTGAAAAAATAATAAAAACTGCAAATCAATATGGAATTCATAAAAATAATATTTTAATTGACTGTCTGGTACTCACAGCAAGTACACACCAAGATCAAGTGCTTAAAAGCCTTAAAGCAATGCAAATTATAAAGCAGAAATTCGGAGTAACAACTGTTTTGGGAGCCAGCAATATTTCCTTTGGATTACCTCATAGAGATTTAATCAATCAAACTTTTTTAGCCATGGCATTAACTTATGGTTTAGATGCACCGATTACAGATCCTTTAATACCAGAAATTATAGAAACCATTTCTGCATATAGAGTCTTATCAGATATAGATAAAAATGCAGAAGATTTTATTAGTAGATATAGCAATAAACAATCAGAAAAACTTCTTCCCAAAGAAAAGACGAAAGAATCCTTATCTAATATTATTATTAAAGGTCTACTAAATCAAGTTGAGCAGAAAACTCTGGAACTTTTAAAAGATACTCAACCGCTTTCAATTATTGATAATCATTTAATCCCCTCACTCGATATTGTTGGGGATATGTATGATAGTGGAGATATATTCTTACCCCAACTAATTCGTTCTGCAGAAACAGTGAAAAAAGCCTTTAAAATAATCAAATCCAACATGCCTCAAGAACAAGAGAAAGCATTGAGTAAAGGAAAAATCCTTTTAGCTACAGTAGCAGGAGATGTTCATGACATCGGAAAAAATATCGTTAAAGTCTTGCTTGAGAACTATGGATTTAATGTAATAGATTTGGGTAAAGATGTTCCAATTGATTCAATAGTATCCACTTGCATTGAACAAAATATAAAATTAGTTGGTTTATCTGCCTTAATGACCCCTACGGTTGAGAATATGAAAAAAACCATAGAAAAACTTCAAAAAAGCGATAATGAATGTAAAATTATGGTTGGTGGTGCCGTTCTCAATGAAAAATATGCAAAAATAATTAATGCTGATTATTACGGAAAAGATGCAAGGGAAGCAGTCAATATTGCGAAGAAATTTTTCCAAAAAAATTAATTAATCTATATTTTCTTCAATATAATATAGATTTCGTTTAATATTCAAAGGATCCTGCCAATTTATTTTTTTCTTCAAAAATGAAGATGAGATATAAACCATAAACCAATCAAATGAGCCGTAAAATTTTCCATATTCCCACAATCTCAATAATAATGCCCAATAAAGAATAACAATCCCGAGTAATAAAAATGATTGGTAAAGTGTAGTTAAATTGCCTAAATTCAAGAAATCGATACCGGTTATTTTCGTTAATAAAAATCTGGGAATTATATCAAGGAATTGAGTCGAAAATAAAGTTAGAGAAACCAATCCAGCGCGCCTTATAAAGCGGGAATTTTTTATTCTCTTCGCTCGTTTCTGAATATTTTTTGTATAATCAAAAAAATATAAGAATATTGCAATTAGAAACGTCTGCAAACCGCTATTAAGAATTAGAAACCACAAAGGTGCAATCATGAAAGTTTCTATTGGTTCACTGCCATTAATAAAGATCCAAATTAATAATCCTACTATGATACATATAGTTCCCAGTAGAAATATTTTAGTTAATTTATCCTTATTTGACCATCCATCTTGACTTAGAATAATCCCGATAATGCATCCCAAAGAAGTTACAGATAAATAGGGAAAAAGAGGTTGAGCATTTCCTATGATATTTGCTAATAAAATTGATGTGAGAAATTTACCTGGAGAATTTGTTTCCATATCTATGATATCATCGCGAGTAATACCGTAGTTTGAAAACAGAATTTGATTCAATAATGGTGTTAAAATAATAATTAAAATAACTAGAAATGCGTATATTGCTATATTTCTCGTAGGTTTTTCATAACCTTTATTTCGAGTGAGTAAAAAATGAATAAAGGAAAAAACAATTAATCCCAAAGCAATCATTTGAATAGCATTAGAATTTTTTAAATTAAAGAAGAATAGTCCCGGTTTCCATTGACCAGTTAGAAGAAAAGATCCAATAGCTGCATCTGGGGCCAAAAAAATGTTTATTATACATCCAAAAAGAAATAAAATCGTTCCCTTCATTATATTTTTTTTTAAAAGAATTCCTGGATTGTTATTTATTCGAACTTTTGCTTCAAACGTATAAATATACACAATTGCGGAGATTAAAATGAAAAAACCCCGCCAACTCATTAAGAGCAGAAAAGGACCGAATAAATAAAATTGCCATTTCGGAGCTGTTGAAATAAAATTATCCCAAAAATCGATTGGTAGGGCTCTTTCAATTGAATGAAATCCCACTACCATTAAAATTGCAATACCTCTCAAAAAATCTAATGTGGCTAATCTTTTCTTTTTTACTTCTAATTTTACTTCTGGTTTGTTTTTTATTTTTTTACTTTTTATTTTTGTTTCATATTTTATCCCTTTCCAGATTACGGGTTTTCCTAAAATTCCATCATAAACCGAAGTGATCAAGATTATGGTTGTAATTAAAAGTCCGATAGGGTATAGTAAATAGACAAATAAATGGTCCTTCCTGTTTGGATGCCAGTCATAATACAATGAGAATGCAAATAATAAATAGATTCCCCCATAAAATGCAATTTGTAGTGTTTTTTCGCCATCCAATAAAGATTTTATAAGGAAAAATGGAGCAAAAAGGCCAAATATAATCCAAGATGTTGAAATAAGTATTTTATAAAGCGGAACCATCTCCATTCCTGTCCAAATCGATTTTCTAAAGCCTTCATAAAAACTTTTAAATCCATCGGGATACATTCGACATGTAACAATTTTCTTGTTATCAACATAATACAAATGATGACCACTTTCTTTAACCAATTTGGCTAATGCAAAATCTTCAACAACTTTTTCATGAATTGCAACATGTCCACCCAGCTGTTCATATTTATCTCTTTGGAACAACATATATTGTCCTATTGCAAAGAAATCCTTTTTTTCCTTATTATAAATGTTAATTTTCGGACCTCTAATTAGCCAAGCCAAGAAGAAATAATAACCCGAAAGATATTCGTACCATCTTTCCGCTTGCTGGTAAGGAATAGTAGAAAGCAAAGTTATATTATGATTAAGCAGTTTCGAAATCGTAAAGGTTAGGGAATTGGGCGTGTGAACAGTATCGGCATCTGTAAATAATAAAATATCTCCTCTCGATTTTTTATACCCCAAATGACATGCATATGACTTTCCGACCCAATTTTCAGGTAATTCATTAAAAGTTATTATTTTTACTCCAAATTCTTTAGCAATTTCGACGGTACGATCTTTCGAGCCACCGTCCACTACGATAATTTCTTTGTTGGCATATTCGATTTTTTCTAAACTGGATAAACATCTTGAGATATTATTTTCCTCATTTAATGTAGGAACAATTATACTAACTAATGGATTTGCGTCTTTCTTACTAATTTCAACTGGAAGATCTTTGCGATCTTTAAAAATAAGATAAATCAGATGAAATACGCATACAAGAACTATTCCCGTGAAAATATCGCTTATTAACATTATAAATTCATTAATTATGAATTTTTTAACGTATATATAAGAATATGAAGAGAAGAGGGAAAAAACATGAAAATCTATTCAGATCAACATATTAATCGATATATAGATTACTGATTTATTATTTGAACAACTTCTCCTTCGATTTATGTTTCACATTAGTCATCGCATCTCGAATCTGAATCAAATCCGACTTTGGATCAATTAAACCTTTTTTAGAACCTTCTATTAAATCTACAGGTACGATTTTAGTTCCTTGAAGAGAACTTAACTTACCATAATTACCATTAATGATATAGCTCATTGCATGCCAGCCGTAACGTAGCCCAAGTACTCGATCAAATACGTTAGGTGTTCCCGCACGCATTGTATGTCCCAAAACTACTGAACGGATTTCGTAATGAGCATGCCGATCATTGAAATATTTCTTAATATCGTCTCTTTTATTTAATTCTTTCTGAATTTTATCTGCAATGTTTAATTTAGGTAGTTCTGGATTTCCAAAAGCATCCTTTGGCAAATTATCTATGTCTTCTTGCGAAATTACTGAAAAATCTCTATCTAAAGACTCTTTAGTCGGGTAGGCTCCTTCACTACATGCGATCATATGATATTTATAACCTGAATTTGCGCGTTCCATTAAAACTTCGGCAATATCTTTTTCAAAATCGAAAGGTGTCTCAGGTAAAAGAATTATATCAGCACCACTCGAAAGACCACTATATAATGTCAACCAACCTGCATCACGGCCCATAATCTCGGTTACAAAAATGCGTTGGTGAGAATGGGCAGTAGTGGTTAAATTATCAAGAGTATTACTGGCTAATTGTGCGCCACTAAAGAATCCAAATGTAAAATCTGTTCCTGCAAGATCATTATCAATTGTTTTGGGACAAGCACAAACTTTAGCATCTCCGTATTTATACATTGCTGCTGCAACGCCGCATGTATCATCTCCACCAATCGTAATTAAAGCATCTATGTTTAATATCTTGAATTTATTTGCTAATTCTATTCCGATTTTTTTAGTTTTTTCTTCTTTCTCAATCGGATCCTTTAATTTAGCAACAGCCTTAAAGGGATTTGTTCGTGATGTATACAACATTGTTCCACCTTTAGTGTGTAAATCATCCAATTCTCCAATATCCAATTTTTGTGTATAATGATCTACATCTGCAAGAGAAATATCATCTTTTGCGAAAACCTTCCATCCTTTTATTATTCCTATTACATCAATATCTTTATCTTTCTCAGTATATGCCCTTAATAATGCACCGTAAATAACTGCATTAAGTCCTGGACAATCCCCGCCACCCGTCATAATTCCTACACGCATTTTTATTTTCAATCCTTAAATTCGTTTAGAAATCATTACAAAAAAATATGTCCTTAGAAACATTTTAGTAAAATTTCCACTTATTTTAAAGGCAAGTGCGGTAAATTTATTAGAATATCTTGTTTATTATCTTTTTGAATCTGTTCATAAATTTGAGACAATGCTTCAGAAAAATTACCAATTTAAAAAGATTAACAATGTATTATTAATGACAGATTATAAAAAATCATACCATGGCTTGCGTTGCGGTTTATTATTTTGTCTTTTTGGATGTCATCTCTAACCGAGATGGCTTGATTTCACCTCTTCTTAGAAGAGGTCCTCTTTTTACGCATCATTTTGATGCGGTCGCCGCACGCAGCCTCTTTTTCTTCCGTTTATAATTATCAACTGTGTTTTAAATCTCTTTTTTCGCTAATCGGCTTAAAAATATCAGATTTTTTGAGTAATGCTATCCCTGTAGAATCTCCAATTACTTCTACTTGTACATTCCAATCAAAATCTTTTAATGAAACTGCATTTTGTACGTTTGAGCCAATAGCGTCAATAATTTCAGAGGTCTTTAATAATGACTGCCTTTTTTTTACAGTAATCCTATATTTTAATTTTGGATCTTGAGAAAGCGGGTGCTTTTCTATTAATTTAAGCAAACCTTCTTTTAATGAATCTAAATTTGAAGGAACTACGATATCGATGGGAGTTATTTTATGAATAAATTGAATATATTTTTTATCTTTATCTTTATTTTGTAAGATTTCGCGAAGATATTGAATAAGATCTTTTGGATTAATCGTAGTTTTTGCTAAAATTAATCCTTGATTACCAGAACGAAAAATTATAGGTGATTCATCACCTAATGCCAATAAATTGAACCATAATTCGTATTCTGCTTGCTCTTCAAAGGCACGCCCAGTAGAAATTATTAAATTAAAGTTTTTCATGTTTAAAATCTGCCAATTCATATGAAAATTTTATAAATAAAAAAGAAAAGAGAAAAAATCACTTCAAAAATTGTTTAATACTATTTTTCCTCGTAATCTTGTATTACTAAAAATCGATCAATCCATTTCCACCATCGATCTGTATCCATCTGGAGCTCTTCAAGGATTTTTTCATCTACCATTTTAAATCTGCCTTGATTCTTTTTATTAAAATATTCTCCAAGGGGTTTACGTTTGTTTTTGTCATGTAATCGTTTACTTTTTCCGTTTAAGGTTAAATTTCCATCTTCTATTTCAAATAAAGGAAAAACTCCCGTATCAACTATCATTTTTGCTTGTTGAATCGTTTCTTCTGCAGGATATCGCCATCCTGGAGGGCAAGGTGCCAAAATATGAATATATCGAAAACCCTTAATCTTCTTAGCTTTCATAAATTTATCATAAAGGTCCATTGGATCTCCCACACTAGCAGTAGCGACATAAGGAACATTGTGTGCTGCCACAATCATAGGAAGGTTCTTCTTATAACGTTCTTTTCCATAAGGTGTAGTTGTTGTTACCCCTCCATGAGGTGTGCTACTACTTCTTTGATTTCCGGTATTTTGGTAGGCTTCATTATCATAACAAACATAAATAATATCTTCATTTCGTTCTGCCGCTCCACTTAATCCTTGAATTCCAATATCGGTAGTACCCCCATCTCCTGCCCACACTAAGACGTTATAATCTCCTTTCCCTTTAGTGACCAAGCCATGTTTCATCCCTGTGGCAGCTGCTGCAGCTCCTGCGAAAGCCATATTGAAATAAGGCCAATCTGGTGCACTTTTTGGCCATAGACCTGTTACTACATTTGAACAACTTGCAGGAGAAATCATTACAGTATTTTGCCCTAGTGCTTTCATTGCCCATCTGAATGCCATATCCAGACCGCAGCCTTGGCATGTACTGTTTCCTGGAAGAAAATATTCACGTCGTGATTCAGGATTTGCTATGATGTCTTTAATTTTTGTTTTTGCCATTTTTCATCAACTCTTTAGATATCTCCAAAGTATTCTTGATTTTCTACTTCTACTTTTTTATCACCAGTTATTAAACCAGTCCAAAAAGTATCCCACATTTTGTATTTTCTATCTGGAACTTCGCCTTTTTCTTTTAATTCATATAAAATTTTAATTTGATCGATTTGCTCATCTAAAAATACATCCCGACCTCCCAAACCTCCAATGAATGGTACAATATGTGCATTTCTTGCCTTAGGATCTCGTTGACAAATTGCCATGATATCTGTACTTACTGCTCCGCCTGTAGGGCTTCCAAAAGCAAGAGCTCGCTCCATAACGGCTACATAAGGAATCTTTTTGATATAATGTAATAGATCTTCTTTTGGAAATGGGCGATAGGTTCTTAGTCTTAAAGCTCCTGCTTTATAACCTTGTTCACGGGCTTTATCAACTGCATCTTCTGCTTGAAGTGCATTTCCACCATAACCTAATAGAAGAACTTCTGCATCATCGCATTTATATGGAACAACCAAGCCATTACCATAACCTCTTCCAAAGGTTTTTTCAAATTCTGCCATTGTGTCTTTAATTACTGGTATTGCGTTCATTTGAGCCTCATGAATTTTAATTCTGAACTCAGTATAGAAGTTCTGAGGCATTATAAGAGCATTACTCATTATTGGCCGTTCACCATCAACCCAAACATGTGGCCATTCTGGTGTTTTTGGACGAACAAATTTTTGAGCTTCTTCCCAAGGGATTCTCTTAACTGGTTTTGCTGTATGACTTAAAACAAATCCTCCATAAGCTGGAAAAAGTGGTAAAAATACATCTGGATGTTCAGTGATATTGAATCCTTGAAGTATTGAGTCATATATCTCTTGGTGAGAAGCGATAAATTGAATCATAATTCCACTATCCCGTAAACTTAGAATATCTCCATAATCTGCCCATATATTCCAACCCGGACCTGTAATACCGCGTGTTTGAATAGCTACTACTGGTGGCAATCGTGCTCCGGTCATCCAGTGTACCATTTCGGTCATATATAATAAACCCTGTCCTGCGGTTGCGGTAAACGTTCTAGCTCCCGCATAACTGGCACCAACTAATCCTGCTCCCACACTATGCTCAGATTCCATCCTAACATACTCTACATGTTGCCGTTCTGTAAATTCTTCTTCCCCTACTAACTCACTAAGTTTTTCAACAACCGTAGTCTGCGGAGTTATAGGGTAGGCTGTGATAACATCAACATCTGCATCCATTGCAGCATATGCAGATGCAAAATTCCCCTTTAGAGGCCCTTCCATAAACTTTGGCTTTACCATATTTTTCACCTATTTATTCTCCTTTTCCATATCAATACATTCTTTTGGGCAATTAGTTGCACAAACTCCACATCCTTTGCAATAATTATAATCAATTTCTACAAAACCAGTTTCATCATTTACAGAAATTGTGCCTTCTGGGCAATACATATAACAGAAATAACATTTGATGCATTTTTCATTGTCTACAACTGGTCTAAATGTTCTCCAATCCCCTGTTCTTCCAGCACTTCCCTTCACTGGTAGAGAAACAGGGCCATAAGGAAGGTCCCAATAACTAGTCCAATTTTGCACTTTAGGGCGTTTTTCACGATTCATCCTTAGTAATTCCCAGTTTTTCTTTTCTTCAGTCATTTATCGCAACTCCTTTACTTGCTCTGCAGCCATTACTGCTGCTTGATAATTCAATTCTCCTTTGGATCCGAATTTTTTAAGTGCAATTTTTTTGATTGTATCTAAATTTAGTCCTAAAGTTCTTTCTCCTTGTTCATCTTTGTATTTTACTTTTGTTAGTGCTCCAAGGAGTGGAATGTTTAAAATTGGATATCCAGAAGCCAGTAGATTTAATTCGAGTGCAATATCTGTTACTGGAACTGTATAGATTTTACAATCCTTAGGAAAAATATTTAAATCTAGGTCTTTGTTTGTGTTTAGTAGAACTGTTCCATGTTTTATTGCGTCTGCTACTCCTGGTAATGGGAGTAATGTAGGGTCAAAAATAATGGTAATATCTGCATCCTCTGTTGCACTATAGTTTTTAATCGCATTTTTTGGAGATAATTTACTAAACGCCTTGATAGGTGCACCACGTCTTTCCGCACCAATTTTTGGAATGGATAGCACATCTTTATAGCCGTCAGCATATGCAATTTCACAAAGCAAAAGCGCTGCCGTGATTGCTCCTTGTCCCCCGCGTCCGTGCATCGTAATTTCATATATGATTTTTCCATCAGTCATTTTTCATAACCTCAATGTTTTTCATAGTTTTAGATTGCAAAAAAAATCTGATATTAATTTGGAAAAGAAAAAAAATTTCAGAAGTGAAATATTTTATTATCGTGATGGTCAAAAAAGGAATCGAAGAAAAGTCATCATTATCAAAAAAAAACGGAACTTATGAACTTCCTGATGTTACAAAAGAAATATTGTGCCCAGTTTGTAATGAAAAGGGATTAAAAATGACCCGAACCATTTACTCCCTTCCAGATGGTGATGATGTTTTAATTATCCTTTTAGATTGCGATAAATGCAAATATAAAAAATCTGATATTGTTAGTATGTTTACTGCATTTAAACCAGGTGAATATGTTTTAACCGTCGATGATGGCGATTTTACTCACAAAGTATTCCGAGGGGCTCGTGGAGATTTGGAAATTCCTGAAATTGGAATGATAATCGAAAGAGGGCCTGCCGCAACATTTGATTTTACAAACGTAGAAGGGATAATCCTAAAGATGAAAACACAATTAGAGTTTTTCTTAAGCACCACTCCCACAGATACTATAGAATGGCAAAATGCAAATGAGAGTTTTAAAAGATTAAATAAAGTATTATCAAAACAAATGCCATTTAAATTAATTTTAAGGGATAAGGAAGGCGGGTCATATATTTCTCCCACTAATGAAGAGAAAATGAAATTTACTCTGTATAAATAAGAAACTATTTTCTTAGGCTATCCAGATTGTCCTTAGAAGTTGAATCAGGAAAATGATCCCAATTAGCTTGAAGTTTGTCTGCGCAAGGATAATCATCACAATCGGCACTTGTGTTAAAACCTTTCTTTCGGGAGCAAATTCTAATTCCACAATTATCTCAAAAAGTAAATACTTGATCAGAATGACACCCCAAACAATTAATGTCTTCAGGTTTTAACTTATATTCATCGTTAGACCATTCTTTAGCCAGTTTTTTACGAATTTCATCATTATTATCTCGAGTAGCAATAAATCCCTCACATATGTTGCAATCTAATCCACAATATCCAAAATTATGTTGCATGTTAAATAATCATCTGGGAATAAGTAAAATACAAAAAAAATCAAAAAATGTAACTTTTACTTTCAATTGTTTAGAAATTTAAGAGATTTTAGCAGTTGGAATAAATTATTCTTCTTCCTCTTTCCATTGACCTTCTGCTTTTAATTTATCTTTTAATTTTTCCAATTCTTCAGCTCGTTTTTTCTTTTCTGCTTCTCTTTCAGCTTTATCAGCGTCAGAGACTGAAGCCATTTTGCTTTTATCGTGTTCTTCAATTTCTTTTCTTAACTCATCATCGCTCATATTTTTTTCACCAAATTAATATCTTAAATATTATAAATATATTATAAATATAAAATGCGAATGTTCCTAATAATGTTTTTAACTACTTAATCTGAGAATTATTAGAAAAAAACTTACCATGGGACTGACTTACGTCCAACAAGATATGAAATTGAATTGGCGATTACAGTAAGGCTTGGTGTGATAATAAGAAGCATAATTAATACATGGATTGTATAAGTCGCAGGTGGAATAAACACAAACCACCCAGCGAATAAAAGACAGCCTCCTAAAAAATCGATTTGATCAACTATCCAAAATGGTTGTCCTGAACCAATATTCTTTCTTCTTTTAGCCCATGATCCAAAAAGATCCCCGAAAGCGGCGCCATATGAACACAAAAACACTCGTGGGATTAATTTAAGAAAACCTAAAAACGTAGTATCACCAGAAGGATTTCCCAGTAAAAACAAAGACAGATCTCTGATTAATTTCTCGGCGTTATTCTCATAAAAATGATAATAGATATCTAGATTTTCTGTAAAGCTTATTGTTAGAACGATGATGCTTTCCCACTGCCAAAATAAAATTCCGTGAATGATCAATGCGATAACGGCTCCAAAAAATGGGCCTAAGAAAAAACCTCTCTTAGTCTTTCCAGATCCGAACAATCTTCTTCCATCTTTTGCTATTTTTCCTCCGTCTAATGGTGCACCGCCCCCAACTATAACCATCATAGCATCAGCGATATATCCGGGCATTATGAAAACTATCCAAAAAATTAAAACAACCAACCAATCATCAATTCCTTCATAACGCACCAAAAAATAAAATAATTGAAGAAAAAATGCCAAAATACCAACAACACAGAAAATAAAGGCAATTTTCGCATTTTTTTTATCTTTAATATCGAGAGGACGTGGATTAAATAATGATTTTACTTTCATCTTTTATCATTTTTATGAGAATAATCATTAATATGAAGAGAATACAATAAAGCATTCGAATATGATTTTCCAGTTTCTATAGTTGGGAATTTAATTTCTATAATTTTTTCACTTATAATTCTGATATTTATATCTTTATGAACCGATTCAAAGTATTTTTCAATTGGTTTTATCATTTCGGAAGTATTTTGAGTTATAAATTCATATGTAATTGTTATTCCAGATGATGGATATTTTATTCCTGAAAGAGCTCCTTGAATAAGACTATAACTGTTAATTTCTTTATATGAAGGTAATGATTTAGCAATCTCCTCTTTATTTTTTTTTATGGGAGTTAGCACTTTCAGGAATGAAATCATATCTTTGAAAATATAAAGTAAACCGTTATCAATATTTTCAATATACATATATTCAGCAATTAAATGGTTTAAATGCCCGATAAATTTATTTACATTCGCAAAAATAGGGTAAAAACTGGTTGTTACCTTAATTATCACGTTTAAATCGGACATATTATAATTAAACAACTCACTTATTAATTATATTTTTGATATCAAATTTTTGATATTAATTTCATTAGCGTTCTCGGAATTTCTGAAAAATTTTTTACAGGAATATAATAACCTCGACCAGCTCGGGCAATTCTTTTACATATATGTTGACCCCGGGTTTGAATTTCTTTAGAAATTCCTTTTTGGGATTCGGGAGGTATATTGATTACGTGAAGTTTTGGGAATTTAGTTGCAATTAAAGTTGGGTTTTTTCCACGATTGTAATCTCCATCAGTAATTAAAATTCCAATTTTTTTCCGAATGCTTTTTATTTTATTTAATTCCTTTAAACCTTTCTTTAGACCCGCTGATATATTTGTAAAGCCAACTGCTTCCGTTTCTAATATCTGATCGATTAATCGGGTTATATTATTTTGCGTTTTAATCTCCTTCAGAACTAAAGCTCGCGAATTAAACAAAATTATTGAAGTAAAATCTTTGGACAATGCGTAAGTTAAGACTGATGTAGTTAGTGCCGCATTTAGTAACAGCTTTCCAAACATTGAACCCGATGTATCCAGAATTAGAACGATACTTCGTTTTCTTTGCCTTCTTTCTATACCTATAATGTCAGAAAATCTGAGAATTTGGTTTCCATTTTGAATATAATTGAAAATTGTTTGATTTAAATCAAATTCGGAAATCCCTGGATAATAAGTAATACGATGACGGGCTTTACCATGTGGTCCCCTTCCAGAAATATTAAGAGAATGTCTTAGAATAATTGATCGTGTCAGTTTTTGGAGCATAATTTTAAAAGATCGCGGAGCATGAGGCCGAATCATAAAATACAAAAAAGGAATGAAGGAATCTTGTTTATTTTTAAATTTTTGAGAGAAGAACTGATTATATTCTGATTTTTGGAGTTCTGCGGTTACAGCATAGATATTTGATTGAGCCATTCCCATTAATGCTTCAATATTTCCCTCTCTGACTGAAAGGCCCGTCATATTCTTAATATCTTTAAATCCGATATCCTTGGCTAATTTAGAATATTTTTTCTTATTGACTCTTTTACGTAAGATCTCATATTTTAGAAGATCTGTTGCTGTTAGGTTTGAAAATCTTAATTTTTCACGCTTGGCTTCATCGGATCCTAAATTTTTGGCATTCTCCGCCGTTATTGAAAATTTTCTAAAACACTATCAACAATCTCTATAATTATCTCACGAATTGTTTTATCAGTTCCATCACCCAATTCAACTTTTGAATGAAGTGCCATGATAGCTGTGTCTTGCCAAAGTCGAGTATTAGGTTTTTTCTCATATGCTTGTGCCAATTGAGCAAGATCGATTGCTCCTCGAACTGATGCCCCTCTTCTAAAATCTGGATGTGTTCGTGTTAAATCAATGATTTTTACAGCGATGGTTGCGATTAAGTTGCTGTGTGGTAATTCATTGTTTATATTTAGTTTCACAATATCAATTTCTTCATGTTCGTATTGATAATCAATCTTAACCCAGACAAATCTATCTTTTAAAGCTTCCCCCAAAGCGGAAACACCAACGTGGGCTGAAGGATTTTGAGTCGCAATTGTAATAAAACCATTTTTTTCCTTCGCTGATATTGTTTTTAATTTAGGTATAATCAATTCATGTTCGTCTAATGCAGAAAGTAAAACATTTTGTGTGCCTTCAGGAATCCGATTTAACTCATTAATGAATAGACATCCTCCATTTTGCATGGCTAAGGATAACGGGCCGTAAATGAATGATTCTTCAACATATCCTTTATTGATAACTGCAGGTGGATCGAAATACCCAACCAATACATGAGATAAAACATCTTCACTGCCATCAACACGATAAAAATCAGCATTTGAATAGTGCGAGAGCGCGCGAGCTAAATAAGTTTTACCCGTTCCAACTGCTCCTTCCATTATAATATGTTTTTTTGCTTTTAGTGCTATAAGTAAAAGTAGAAGTTCTTTTTCTCGCCCGATAATTTTATATTTTTTTTGAATTGATTTAATTTCTATTTTTAAATCTGATTGATGGTTCGTATTCATTGATTCTCAAAAAAAACTTATGATAGGTAAAACAAAATTTTTTGCTTTTCACATTAATCTGAACCTACAATTAATTTTTCCATTTGTCTGGGTTTTTCTTCATGAACGATAGATAAATCATCCCATTTTCCACATTTTGAACCCCATCGAGCTAGAAGCTCACCATTCTTTCGGATTTCGACAATCTCGCAAATATTTGGGCAACCATCGCATTCAAAACCGCTTGTTTTAAAAGTCATGTCTGGGATATTCCATCCGTAAAAGGTTGAATTACGCGGGCGCTTTTCCATTTCTTCCAAAGCTAAGATTGCCGCTCCAATAGCCCCCATTACATCATAGTGTTCTGGAACGAAAACATCTTGCTCCAAATATTTTTTAAAAGCTTCTCGGATGCCAACATTAGCAGCAACCCCTCCTTGAAACATTATGGGGGGAAGAATTTCTTTTCCTTTTGCGACATTATTAAGATAATTTCTAACCATGGATTCGCACAATCCATTAAGGATATCTTCAAGTGGATGTCCTAGTTGTTGTTTATGAATCATGTCACTTTCTGCAAAAACAGTGCATCTACCAGCAATCGAAACTGGTGTATGGGATTCTAATGCAATTTCTCCAAAATCTTCGATAGGAATTTTCAATCTTCGTGCTTGTGTATCAAGAAATGAACCTGTACCAGCAGCACAAACAGTATTCATTGCAAAATCTATTGCAACACCATTTCGAATTATAATAATTTTACTATCTTGTCCACCAATTTCGATTACTGTTTGGATATCATCTCTTTCTTCTAATGAAGCCAAAGCATGGGCTGTGATTTCGTTTTTAACAATATCGGCTCCAATTATCATCCCTGTCAATTTTCTTGCACTTCCTGTCGCTCCAGCTCCTGTAATTTGTAAATCAAACCCTAATTTATCACGTAGAATCGCCATGCCTCGTTGAATAGATTTGATAGGTTTACCTTCTGTTCTTATGTAAACTGATTCAACAACTTCCTTCTCTTCATTTATTACAGCTAAGTTAGTACTAATCGATCCTACATCAACACCCAGATAATATTGTTTTCCATTAAAATTCATAAACATCATCCTCCATAGACAGATTGAATTGTTACGTTTTGTTTCGTACTTTTCTTTGTTATTTTTCTTTCTTTATCTTTTTCTCTTTTTCTGTAAAGCAGATCGATAAAAGCTTCTAATCTTGTTTGAAAACCTGCTGCTCCGGTCTGTTCGTCTACTACAAGAGACAATACGGGCATATCGTACTCTTTACTGATTTGTGGTAATATGCTCCGTGAAATGATCTCAGGCATACAGGTAAAAGGATATAAATGAACCATTCCATCCCATCCTTTCCTTTTATAATAGATTGTGTCTCCAATTGATTCCTGTGCTTCTCCACCGCAACGATATTCTAAATATGGTTGAGCTATTTTCACTGAGACTTCACGGTGTAATTTTAAAAATGGATTTAATTTATATCCAATATCTATGAATCTCCTTAATGAGGCTGGTGTTTCCACTATCACACCTAAATCATTTAACCTTCTATGAACATCAACATTCAATGCGGGTTCGAATACAACATAAATTTCTCCAATAATTGCAATTTTCAATGGATCCAGAGATTTATCTATTTCAATTTCTTTTTCAAACATTTTTGGGAGTGTTTTTTTCAATCGACGAATATTCAACATTCCTTTTGTTTCAACAATGGTTCTAAATGCTTTTTTTGCAACCCGATCTGTTGTACCCTTTATACTTTCTATTGCACGGTATTTATTCAGTAATTTATCAACTAAATCCGTAAACCTATTTTTCACCCAAGTTATCTGAAGTGCTCTAAATACTTTCAAATAATTATATCCATCACTTTCTTTTTTTAAAGTGCGTAAAATTGCTATTGGATCTTCATAATCTATGGGAATAAATCTAAAATCATAACCCAAATCTTCTAATATAAGCTTTTGAACAGGCCAATAATAACCAAAACGACAATAAGCATTACATCCTCCCATTCCCAACACTGTTGCTCCTCTTTCTAAGGATTCAATAAAAGTTCCCAAAGTAATTTTAAATGGAGTGCAAACAAATTCAGGGGAATATCTGGTTCCTAGTTCTGCTGTTCTTTTACTTGGTTTATCAGGGACAATCAGATCATTTTGACCCAATTCCCGTAATAGTATTTCAAAAACATAAGTTAAAGATCCAAAGTGAGGAAATGTTATAGGCATTCAATTTTCCTCCTTATTTTTATTTTTTCTTCTTTTTCTTTTATATTCTTTCTTCTTCTTAACATATCAATAAATGCTTCAATTCGTGTGTTAGTCCCCGCGGTCCCTGTGTGTTCGTCTATAACTAATTGTAATAGTGGTATTTCAGGTTTCCGTCGAGAAAATCGAGAAGCTAATTCTCCCCCAATAGAATCAGGACCACAACTAAAAATTATCAAATGCAAAATTCTGTCTATTGTTTTACTCTCCAGAAAATGCATAACTGTCCCAATTATTTCGCGTTCATATTCGAAATACATGTTAGATTCTAGGTAGTCCATCTGGCGTTCAATAAGTTGACGTGGCATTTGCTCTGATGTAATATAATCAACTCCATGAATTGTTAATTTATTCATTATTCCTATTGATTGGTAAGGATCATTAAGTACATAGGAGTGACCAATTATTGCAACTTTTAATGGAGCATCTCCTTCTTCAAGATTTGGGGTTTCATTTAACACAATTTCTGACCGTTCCCACTTCTTTAGTTCATCAACATTAATCTGAATATGTTGATAATGCTCTTTTTGATTTCTTAATGCTTTTTTTATTGCAGTTCTAATTTTAAACGGATTTTTTGTGAATTTTGATCCGATAGAAAAACAATATTTAAGAAATTTCATTTTTCCATGATTATTTTTTGCAGTTGAGAAATAAGGCATTATAATTTCAGGTAAATCTGGAAAAACCGAACGAAGAACTTCAGCCAATCCGATAAATTTTGGGCAACTTACATTTTTTTCATGTCCTTTCCCAAAACCTCCACTACTGAATCGAGGTATGAATAAATAATCAACTTTATCTTTAAGAGCCATTACATGCCCAAAATATAGTTTTGTTGAATAGCAATCTTCATCGGGGGCTATACTGACTGCCACATCTTTCAAAATTTTATTTGTTTTGGGCGAAACAATAACCTTTGCACCAATCTCTTCAAAAAATGTTGTCCACATCGGAAAAAATTTATAGTAAAGTAATGCTCTGGGAATTCCAACCCTAATTTTTTGAGATGCCATTTGATCAGTCCCTAATGTTGAATTCAATTGATATATCTTAGAATTTTTTTTTATTTCTCTAAAGTACTCCTATATTGTATGATTATTCTCCCTAATTTTCTACTTCGATAAACTAATATGAGAATAAATATTAAAAATGTTTTTCTTTCCAAATTAAATAGAACCAGAGTTTATCTAAATCGGATAAATATAGTTTTGAAATGATTTGAAATTTGGAGAAGATCTAAAAAAATTGAAAAAATTAGAATAAAAAAGAGATTAATAAACTTCCGTGTCGATCATTAAGATTGTATTAACTAATTCTTGGGCGGCACGTACTGCTCTCATAACCTTTCCCATATCACCCTTTAATGCGAATTTTCCCTGCATAAGACCTTGGATCGGGTCTAATTTCTTCTGAATCAATTTATGGAAATTACCCCATTTTCCTGAAAAAACAAAGGCGGTTTCAAGTTTTTCATCAAGCCCAACTGCTCTGCCACTTCTTGCCTTACCGTGCCAAAGATCAACGTAAAATCGAATCTCGTGATCAAGATTCCCATCGGGCGTAATAATAAACAGAAAATCTCCCTCCCATGTCTTTGCAGCATCTTCATAGTCTTTATTTTTATTCAAGGTTTCAATATATACCTTGATCCATTCTGCTGTTCCAAATTTTAATCCCATATTAAATCATTTCCTTGATTGATACTTTACTTGTTTGATACTTTAAAAAAATTTTGAGTTATTAGAAATCGATATCTTTTCCATCATACGCATACTGGAAAACCCGCATAAACACATCAGATGTTGCAGAACGAGGGCTCATGGTTGCACTAGCAGATTCTAAGCATTGGTTCCCCATTAATTCCAGTTTTTCTTCAAATTCTTCTTTTTTAATTCCCAATTCCTTTAAAGATTTTGCCATATGAACTTGTTCCTGCATATTTTTTATTTCTTGAACCAGCTTTTGTGCAGCTACATCATCAGAATCCGCCCAAAGTGCAATACCTTGCATTTTTGAAAATTTTGAAAGAATTTGCTTTGCTTCATTTTTATCTGGGTCGTTAATGCAATATTGTAGAATGTATGGTAAGAATAGTCCTACTGCCATTCCATGATGTATATGGAAATTGGCACCCAATACATGCCCCATTGCGTGCCCCATAATTGCCTGAGAATTTCCAAAAGCTAATCCCGCTATTGTTGCAGCATTGTGGATTTTCTCTCGTGCTTCCATATCATGTCCATCGTTATATGCTCGGACCAAATAAGTTCTAATTAAATCCATTGCTTTAAGAGACATTCCATCGCTGAAATCATTTCGCCAATCTGAAATCAATCCTTCAAGGAGATGTGCTAATGCGTCAAAAGCAGTTGCTGCTGTTAATTTTGGCGGAAGATCTTTTGTAAATATTGGATCAATTATAGCATAGGTTGGAATTGCCTCTCGATTTGCTTGCTCTAATTTAGTTGTGATTCCATCACTAATTCGAGTTATAACAATTGCCCAAGTTGTTTCCGCACCTGTTCCACTTGTTGTAGGAATCGCAATCATTTTTGCCTTGGTTCCTAATCCAAGTTTAATAAAAGGGTGCATATCATCAATTTGTAATTCAGGACGTTCATATAAAATCCAGATACCCTTTGCTGCATCAATAGCAGAACCTCCTCCTAATGCAATTATGAGATCTGGTTCATATTCTTGGCAGATTTTCGCACCTTTTAATATCGTTTCTTCCTTAGGATCCGATTCAACTTCGTTAAAAATCTTCCATTCTTTTTCCGCTTCTTTCAAGACATCTGTAAGAATGTCTAATAGTTTCGCTTTAATTATTCCTGGATCAGTTACAATAAAACATTTCTTTCCTACAATCTGTTCAAGGTGGGAAAGTGAGTCTTCTCCAAAGATAATTTTTGGTGAATCAAAAAACCACATGATAATTTTAAACCTCTACTTCAAATTTCTCTGAACAAAAATAAAGTTTTAGATCAAGATTTCAGTTTGGGACGTGAAAAAATCTTGACAAAATTTATTTAGTTAAAGAGCAAATTTTAGTATAGTGAAAATGAGTAGCAATGAAAAAGAAAATTTCAAAATGGATGAGGCTGAAAAAGAAAATCTTTCTAATAGTTTCAAACAGATTGTGTCTTGTGCTGTAGAAGAGAAAAAAGAGATTCCAAAATGG
>JAUWOE010000086.1 GCA_030612265.1 Promethearchaeum sp. | reverse complement strand
ATTATTTAAAGATTCTGAGAAGAAGATAAAACAAAAATCAGTCTCTAGTTCTAGAAGAAGCTTGGTGGGAAAATTTATTGAAAAGTTTATAGTCCACAGAAATTTTAGTTCTTTCTTTGAGTTTTTTAAGCACATCTGGGAATGTTGCTTCATAGATATTCGGTTTTCCTTGGGTAAACCATGCAACCCGTTCCATTCCAAGTCCCATATCCAATACTTTTAATTTTAACGGGCGATCTCCTGTGGGCGTCTGTTCAAACATAGTATAGACTTGGTTGAATAATTCAACACCTCGGCTCAAAAATTCCAAGCAGCTTCCAAAGTCTCCGCCGCCTGCCCAAGCATCTTCATGAATCTTAAATTCTGCCTTATCTAACCCTACTCCATCAACAAGGAAATCGTAAATATCTTGAAACGCTTGTTCTTGGTCCCATTCTTCTTTGGAAACAAATTGATGTTGACCTATCATTACAAAGCCGGTGCAATGGCTTCCTGTTATACCTACATTCTCAATATCCCCAAATCTCAAGCAGAATTGTGGTATTAACAGTTTCTTAGCAGGTGGTGGAACTTCACCAGAGATTACAAACGGTTGGAAAGCGGCTATTGATGCCATGGTGAATTCAGTTGTAGGGTTCCAGCGTGCAACTACTGGGTATCTTTTAAGGGGTTTATAGCCTCTTGGTTCAAGAATTTCGACGATCTTCTTCCAGACATCTATAAATGATAAAGAATTTTTTGATGGATTGTTTTTAACTACTTGAAATCCTTTATTACAACCAGGTTCACCGCAAATATTTGATTCAATTGAACTCCAGTAATATCTCCTACATTTTTCACATTGATATCTATGAAAACCGTTTTTTTTCAAAGCATTTGTGGGGTAATAACTTTCTGGGTCTGCTGAAGCGATTTTTTTGAACTGTTTTTTTTGCTCTTTATCTGAAAGAATTTTCATTTTATTGAATGAAAAAATCTAGGATTTGTGAAAAATTTTATGAAAAAAAGGAAGCATATCAAGGTAATGGGAAAGGTAAAAAGCACATATATCTCGAAAATAAGAAGAAAATATAGAAAATTACTGCTAAACTAAGCAAGATTTTATATATTATTCTATAGATTTTATTTTCATTAATTTTCACTTCATAAAACTTCGTTTCTAAAGTTTGCCAGATTATTCCACCTGTAATTGTAATAAGAAGGCTTAATGGATAGTACCATAGGTAATCAATTGGATGCAAATCGAAACCATCTGCTATTGTGAACCAAAAATGATATGCGAATGAGAAATATAAAATCTGAATTAATAAAATATGATATGTTGATTTACTGATTATTTTGATTATTTTACTTATTTTATTATCTGGATTTTTGGGAAAAATCTTTAACACTATTAAAAATAGAAAAGCAGTGTAGGGAAAGGTGAGAAAATGATAATCTCCACCAATCCAACTTAAATAATATTGATGCAACATTCCCCGTAATCCTCCCAACCCATATATTGAATAAGCAATTAAATAAATCAAGCTAATTGGCATTAAAATCCAGATTATTATATTTCTTTTTGAGAAAATTTCAGGATCTTTTGAAATCCATAATCCTAAACCAATTCCTGATAAAAAATATAATATATGAGTTTTGAAAAATACAACCATCATAAACCAATTGAATTCAATGATCCCGAATAAAATAGTGGAGGCTAATATATGCATTATCCACTCAATTAAAAAGCAGAAAATGAACGTGAGTATCGGATATTCTTTAAAACAAAAATATAATAATGGAAAGACCAAAATTGATCCAAATAAAACAGGGATAAACCACATGCCCGGACCCCAGAAAAGGGTAAATCCAAGATATAGAAATCCTCTATTATCATAAGAACCCACTCCAAGTATTTCTGGGTGGAAAACATAATTAACTAGTAGATAAATAATTCCATGGATAAAATATAGGAAAAGGTATGGAATAATATATCGTTTCATCTTGGAAATAAAATAATCTTTTGAATAGGCTTCCTTTAATGTTGTAATTCCCTTTTCATTGAAGGAAATTCCTAAATTAAATCCCATTATTACTATAAATCCAGGAATTGCAATTCTTTCCCATAAAGGTGACCAAAATTGAAGTAAAAAACCATGAGTAGTAGAATGGTCTAAAATAACCAAGAATATCATCAAAGTTTTCATTATATCTACTTGAAAATATTTTTTATCGGATTTTTCTAGAATATTATCGGGTTTTTCTAAACTTTCATTCATTGTAAATTATTTTATTAGAAATAAATAAAAAAATTTGGCAAATATAAAAAAACATAAAAAAATATTAATTACAACAGTTGGTGTTTTTTTGTCAAAAAAAGAAGAATCGAAAGAAGCGAACGCTTCAAAAGATATCTCAAAAGAAAAAGATACAACCAAAGATCTAAAGGAAATTAAAGATATTAGAGATGAAATTGATAAAAACTTACGAGAAGCCAAAGTTTCCCTTGAAGAGAGTGATACAACTGGAAAAGATATTCAAGAGGAAATAATTCTTTCAGAGAAAAAATTAAAAGAATCTATTAAAACTAAAAATCACCAGTTAAAAGAAATTGAGAAATCTATTAAGAAGCAGCAAGAGAAACTTGATAATATTAACGATAAGATCTCGGGAATGGAGTCTCTCCATAAACAACAAACAGAACGTGTTAATCAAGTAATAGAAGAATTAGAAAAATTAGAAAAAGAAAAATCAAACTTTGAAGAATTAAAAGAAAAATTAAACAAAAAAGTATTAGAATTAAAAGACCAAATATCATCGCATGAACAATCTTTTGATGAAGTAAATTCAAATTTACAAGCCAAAAATAATGAATTTAAAGAAATGGAAGAGAAATTTGAAAAAATGAGCTCTGAATATCAAGAAAAACAAAGTATAAATGACAATCTAGATCGTAAGCAAATTGAACAAAAAGAAAAACTAGCAGATTTTAAGAATCAAATCAAAGAAAAAGACGATGAGTTAACTAAAATTAAGGAATCTTTGGAACTAAGAGAAAAATATAAGTTAGATTTAGATAAGAAAATATCTGATCGAACTCAATCACAACAGATGTTAGCTGAGAAACGAGAGGGTCTTACTCAAGAAATTTCGGAATTAGAAAAAAAATTTGATGAAAAAAATACAAGAATTGAAAAGTTGGATGATATTATTGATGAAAAGAAGACTTTTAATGAAAGTATCGAAAGAGATGCTATTACAGCTCAAGAAAAACTAAAAACTATTAAAACTGAAATAGAAGAAAAAGATGATGAACTTTCAAAGCTGAAAGAAAATCTTGATATGAGGGAAAAATATTACGAAAATCTTGAGCAAAAAATATCAGATCGAACTGAATCATATCAAACTATTGAAAATAAATATAAAGATCTGTTGAAATTAATTCCAGAGCAAGAAAAGCAAACACAAAAATTAAAAGAGGAAATTGAAAAAACTGAAAAGGAATATGAAAATAGTCATCTACTATTAGAAAATTTAAAAGAAAAAATTAAAGTTCAAAATACTTCTTTAGCAAAAATTAATGAAAAAATCGAAGGTAATGATGTTTTAATAACACAAAAAGACAAACGGTTAGAAGAATTAGATAAGAATTACGTAACCTTACAAAATGAAAAGGAAAAACTCGAAAATCAATATAACCTCTTAAGAGAAAGAATTGAAGACGGTAATGAGGAATTAAAATTTAACCAGAAACAACGGAAAAATTCAGAGATAAAATTCGCTTCAGCAGAAACTAGTCTTGAGAACCTAAGAAAGAAACTATTAACTATGGAAAAAAACATAAGAGAAGCTGAAGCTAGAATTCAAGAAAGCATGGTTTTAACTCGAATTAGGAAAATTGCAAAGATTTATGGGGGTGCCGCATTCATAATTGGATTATTGTTATTTCTATTTGGTTTAACCAGTTCGTTTCTCCAACCTCTTCTTACCAATTCATTTATAGCAGAAATGAACACATTTTTAATGATTTTTATGGGTTTACTAATCTTTATTTCAGGTTTACTACAGTTAAGCACTTAAATACAAACACAAATAAGCAATAAAAAGCAGAAAAGGAAGTCAAAATCTTGTATTCGAAAAATGTATTAAATGAAATAGAAAAAGTCCTTGAAGATGAAGGATATAAGTCAAATGATCAGTTTACTTCTGTTCTAAGATATTCAATCATAAAAGACCCGGAGCTAACATTAATTCTTGGAGCAAAACTACCTATCAAAATTCCGATATTACATCAACCTGCCATAGAGCTAGTATCATTCTACCCATCAATATGTATTCGTCCTCGACGATTAGATGAATCATTTACATCAATGGTTGGTTATTTAGCAGTAACGTTTAAGGAAGCCATGCTAGGCTTAGATCCATATAAATATGATTTTAATATAGATAAATATAAAACTCAGATTTCAGAATTAGTACAAAAATTGTACCCCGATCAGAATTCTTTTGAGTCTGAAGCACTAAATAGTGAAAGAGAAGTAATATTATATATTAGAAACAATATTTTAAGAGATTACGAAACATTTGAAAAAAGTTACATGAAAATTTCACAAGATATATTTGATATCTATCAGGATTTTCATCTTTTACCAACCGGACAATTACCTCCTGAACTCCATGAGGGTTTTCCTCGTAATCGTCGTAATTGGGTTGTTATTTTTAAGAAAGATAATCCTGAAGAATATTTACTGGAAGAACCCGGTTCTTTTACTTACTGGCGCGATTTTAATCATAAAAATGTATGGATCCGGACAGGGTTAGAGAGTTATACTGTCAATTTATGGTATGATGCATTTAAGGATCAGAATTTCAAATTAAATTATCTTTTTTACGATTGGATTGTATATTGTAGAGGCTTAATAAAAAAGATTATCGAACCTATTTTGGATCAACCACAATTCGACCATGGATTACTCAAATCTTTTAGTGAAGTTCGGTTACTTAAGGATTTTCTCTCAAAAAACGGATCCCCAGCAATATTTCTGCCTAGAATTGTTTATGATAATCTCAGTTCTCTTGAAAAAGAAACAAGTGAACAATTTTTATTTGAAGGAGCTCCTTGTTCTTTAGAAGAAATGAGTGCTATTGAAGACTTTCGGTTAGCAGAATTGTATGAAAGAAAGGGAAACTATAACAGGGTTAATGAATTATTGCTTAAAGCAAAGAGAAAGCTCAAAAAATTCCACCATATTAATGGACAGATTAAAGTAATTTTTAATCTCCATGATCTTGCTGTAAAAGACAAGGAATACAATAAATCTATAGAATATCTCAATGAAGCTTTAGAACTATCAAAAAGCGGGCAAGTGTCCATTGTTAACATGGTTAATATTCATCTTTCTTTGTATTATTCATACGCCCTTGGAAATTCTGCATTTAATTCGGAAAAACATCGCCAGATAGTAAAATCATTTTTAAATTCTCTACCTTCAACGAAACAGAACGAAAATCTAATTTGCCGTATGTATCTAGAATTTGCAAGATTGAATTTAATTCAAAACGATTATGATGAAGCGAATGAAAATTTCAAGCAACTATTAAAGCATATTAAAAAAAATTCTCCGTATGAATTTTTATACTTTTTCGAGCGAGCCCATTACTATAGTGCAGTGAAAAATGAAACTAAGCAATTTCTATCTCTAAAAAAAGCAATTGAAATAAATAAAGGCCCCCTAAAAGAAAGAATTTTAGCGCATTTTGAGTTGGGAAAGTTCTTTCTATACCAACAACAAGATTCAGAAAAAGCGATTGATTACCTAACTGAAACTTTATCCATGAATACTGATGTAGATATCGAAAGTTTGAAGATAAAGGTAAAATCTTACGAAATTATAGCAGATGCATACCGCGCACGGAATTATATTGAAGCTGCAGAGCAAGCAACTGAAGAAGCTCGAATAATTCGAGAACGGTTAGATCGTTTAAATTAACTTTATTTTGTTTTTTGTTTAATTTTTTTAATCAAATTGTTTCTGGATCTGCCTTTATACCTGTCAAACAGACCAAACTGTAAAAAATCCCTCCAAAACTTATCATAAATCCATAATCCAATATTTGTGCAGCTCTATAATAGGACAAACCACCAAAATTTATAATGATTAATTACTGATCTTTTAAAAATTGCCCTGAAAATGATAATTGACTCTGAATAATAGGAATTACATCTCCAGATATCTCGAAAAAATGTATCATTATAGGAAGAATAGTAATTAATAATACTGAGAATAATACCAATAAGATTAGCACTTTTTTCTTTGAAATTTTAAAACCAACTTTCATAACCCCCTAAATACAGACTATTAAATGAATTGTATTTTTTCCAAATCTATTTAATAAAAATTATAAAGTTCCAATTTTTAAGATATAAATTTTAAAAAAATACACCCTGCTTTATATCTAAAAAAAAATTATTCCTATAATATGATTTCAATAATATAAGGGCTATAATTTGATGAAATATGTGATAATACAGTAAGAATTCAACACGAACAATAACTGATTTATATAAAACTTGTTTATTTAAATTTAAGAGCCGGAATCTATTTTTACAACTATATTATAGTTGTTGAGATTTATCTCACTTTATCGAAGTTTAACTTCGGATTCCTTATCTTCATCGCGTTGGTGGAGAACTCCCTCTTTTTATTTTTACATCGGGAAATCATTCGTGATTTACCCAATCCGGCTCTATTTTTCTTTCTTTTCTTTCTGTTTTTACATTTTTGGGGCTTTTTTGCTCCAATCCGGTTCTATTTTCTATTAATATCCTAAATGATTATGCTCTTCCATTTTTTTGTTAGCTTAAGAAAATCATCTTTGGAAAAATTGTTATTGAAAATTTTATCCTGATTATCTTGAATAGTGGTTTTGGATGAATAAAAGATAAAAAAAATATGGTATTTAATATGGTATTTAATAAAGCCACTCAGCAATACCTGCAATAACATTCATTATGATTGCAACACCATAAATACAACCAATTACGATTAATCTCTTTTTCATAGATTTGATCTTGAGAACTAAGATGCATGCTACGTAAAAATGGAAATAACCGAAAAAGAAAATCAACCATACTCCTGCAAAAGTCCTATTCCAAAATGGATAAGTCCATGTAAGAAGACCACCAATGTTTAAGATAATTTCAATGAATACACAGAAAACAGCATATCCTATTGCCCAAAACCACCTATTTGGAATACCCAGGATCTTTTCATTTTCATTTTCTGAAATTGTTTTTCCGTAAACTAATCCGCTGATCAAAAACATGAAGATAATTTCAACGTTCCAACCAACCATGACTCTAAGGGCAGTTGGTCCTGGAGTAGTCCAAAATGCTTGTGATTGAGTTAGCCAACAGACCCAACCATTCCATGTTTCGTTGAAAAAATCCATTCCAAAAAGTGTTAGACCACAGATAATAACGTCCCAATTTCCCGATTTGCGTGCTTTTTGGATTTCTGTAATATAAATATAAAATATAAGAACTAGAAGTGGAATCACTATCCATCCCATTGTTGTTAAATCACGTAATCCATCCAAAGCTGCTTGAGTATCGGGAGTACCATATGATAACATTTTTTTTCACCAAATTCTTCAATTAGAAAGTAAACAATTAAGAATTTAATTTAAATTTGATATTGATGCTTAAAAATATATTACTTTTTAAATCGAATTTAAAAGATAAAAATATGTGGCGTTATAGAAGGAGTAATTTATACTGCGGAATTTGCGGATCAGAATTTGATAAAGACGACAATGCAATAATAAGGTTTCATGTGAAACTTTTTATGGTGAATGTTGTGCTTGGGAATGTATAATTTGTAATCAATCGTTTTGCCCCGAGTGTTCTGACGGAAGAAAGTTTGAATGTTGTTCAAGTTATATTTGTGACACTTGTCTTGATGAGGTTGCAATAGAAGAAGAATGTCAAGATTGTGGAGAGGGATTATATAAATGTCCCGAATGTAATTCAATTTATTGTGGGGGATGTGATGATATAAAATCAATTAAATCAAACTAATATAAAATAATCAAAAAATTCAAGATTTATCTTCCATAGAAAAATGTGATGAACAACAAATTTAAAAAATTTATATCATATTACCGACCACATAAAAAAATATTCACTATAGATATGCTCTGTGCATTTGGAGTAGCTGCTTTAGACCTGGTATTTCCAATGATCTCTAATATATTTTTTAATGACTTCATTCCAGATAGTAATATATCTTCCCTAATCAAATATTCAGTAGTATTACTGGTCTTATATTTTATTAGGAGTATTGCCAATTATATTATGGCATATTGGGGTCATATGGTTGGTATCAAAATGGAATTTGATATGCGTATTGATTTGTTTAAACATTTTCAAACAATGCCGTTCTCTTTTTATGATGACAGGAAGACAGGACAATTAATGAGTCGTTTAGTAGGTGATTTACGTGAAGTTAGTGAATTAGCTCATCATGGTCCCGAGGATCTCTTTATTTCAACAGTGATGATATCGATAAGCTTCATATATTTGATGTTTTTGAATTGGATCTTAACCTTGGTCATTTTCACCTTTGTTTTATTGCAATTATGGTTCAGCTTGACTAAAAGGTGGAAAATGAGGGAAGCATTCAGAGGTACAAGAAAGGAACATGCATCAATTAATGCAAAAATTGAAAATAGTATTTCTGGAATAAGAGTATGTAAATCATTCGCTAATGAAGAGTTCGAGATTGATAAATTTCAAGTTGAAAATCTAAAATATCGGAGATCTTATAAGAGAGCATATAAAATTATGGCCGAATTTTCTGCAGGTAATAATTTTATGATGGAAATTCTAAGTTTGGTCGCAATTACTGCAGGAGCAATATTCTTATATTATGATATACCAAATTCAGACTTTAATTTAGCTGATTTGATGACATTTCTTTTATTTACTGCAATATTCATTAGGCCTATAAGACGTTTACTTCAATTTACCCAACAATATCAAATGGGTGCAGCAGGATTTGAGAGATTTTATGAATTAATGGAAATTAAACCTGATATAGCTGACAAAGAAAATGCTATTGAAATGGTCAATCCGAAAGGAAAAGTTGTATTTAAAGATGTTACGTTTGGATATAATGAACATCTTGGAAATGTTTTGGATAAATTCAATTTAACGATAGATGAGGGAACAACTGTCGCACTTGTTGGTCCAAGTGGTGTTGGAAAGACAACAATCACTCATTTAATACCCAGATTTTATGACATTGCCGATGGAAACGGTGAAATTCTAATCGATGGAGTGAACATTAAAGATATCAAACTCGAATCAATGAGGAAAAATATCGGATTTGTCCAGCAAGACGTTTTTATCTTCTTTGGAACTATTGAAGATAATATTATCTATGGAAAACCTGAAGCCACAGAAGAGGAAGTTATTTACGCGGCAAAACAAGCCAACATCCATGATTTTATAATGAGTTTACCTGAAGGATATGAATCTTATGTAGGAGAAAGAGGTGTCAAACTTTCTGGTGGTCAAAAGCAAAGAATTGCACTCGCTCGAATATTCCTTAAAAACCCTCCAATGTTGATTTTAGATGAAGCAACAAGTTCTTTAGACAACGCTACAGAACTTCAAATCCAAGAGTCAATCGAAAAAATTGCGGTAAATAGGACAACCTTGATTGTAGCTCATAGATTATCAACAATAATGAATGCTAATGAAATATTAGTATTAGAAAAAGGGAAAATTGTAGAGCGCGGTTCTCATAAAGCCCTTCTTAATTCAAAGGGATTATATGCAGAATTATATCGAGCTCAATTTAAAGGATTTATTCCTGATGAAATCAAAGGTGTTTAAACACCCAATCTATTTTTTTTTAACGGATTTTTACTCCTTCTTTATATACTGAATCTGGATGGAATAGAAGATCTACATTTTCCAAAGGATTTCTATCTGGGGCAAAAACAATAAAATCAGCAAATTTTCCATTATCCAACGATCCAAGTTTATCTTCTCGCCCCATAATTTTTGCATTATTAATTGTAGCACATTGAATACATTTTATCGTGCTTAATCCATACTCATTGTGCAACATGGTAATTTCCTGTGCGATTTTACCATGATATACTAATGGGATTCCTGCATCATCCCCTGCTCCAATAAGAATTCCCCCAAACTTAATTGCGTTTCGGAGACCTATATCTATATTTTTAACCACTCTATGATCATTCAACACTTCGATTTCAGTTAAACCCGTTTCCTTTCTTGAATGATTACTGTATGCATGACCAGCTGCCAATGTGGGTATTGTCCCAATCTGCTTTTCTTTCATTTGCTTTAAAATGTCATCATCATAGTTTGAACCGTGTTCAAGTGAATCAATTCCTCCGCTAATACTATTCAACGCGCCTTCGTTTCCCTCTGAATGAGCGGTGACTTTTAATTTATGCTTATGTGCGATATCACAAATAACATTAATGATTTCTGGAGATAATTCTGCTTTACCTGCTGAATCCAATGTTTTTGCTCCAGTTACTGCCCCTGTTGCCATTATCTTGATGCAATCTGCCCCTCTATTAATTAAAAAATTAACCGCACGCTTTGCTTCTTCAATATTTGTGATTTCTATACTAATTACTTCTCCATGATCTGCTTTAAGTGCGATAGCTTTTCCAGCTGTAAAGATTCGGGCCCCTAGTTCTTCTCCTGAATTTATTTTGTCTCGTAGATCAAAAACGGATAAATCAGCTTCCCCCAAGGATCGAACTGTTGTAGTTCCGCTCATCAAAGCGGTCATAGCACTCTTTTTCATATCATTATACATTATTCTTTTGAATATTTTTCGTTTTTGGATGAATTTAACCAATCTATCATTATTTATAAATTTCGGAAGAGGTTTTCCACTTCCACTTAAATGGCAGTGGTTATTGATTAATCCGGGTAGAATCCATTGATTTTTTAGATCGATTTTGATTGAATTTTCCGGTTTTTCAATATTGGATCCAATATTTTGAATAATTTGGTCAGAAATAATCATCTTAATGTTTGAATGTATCGTTTCAGCAACGGGATCGATATAGTTAAAATTATAAAAATACTTTTTTTTTGAGGATGCTTCTCCAGTAGCCATATATAATCTTAAATTATTGAAACTAAATAATTTTTTAAATCATCTTTTGCTTTCAAATTGTGGTTTAGAGTAAACAAGGTGAATTATATATGGCGGGTAGTTCTTCAGTTAATAAAAAGATTCTCATATTAGGCCTTTCTAATATATTATGGGGTTTTATCCCTTGGCCGGCCTCAAATCTGTTTAAGAATTACTCTTCGCTACTAATTATTTTTACAAGATTTATGTTTATGAGCTTTTTTTTACTCCTAACTGTGGGAGTTTTACTTATTTTTGACCGAATAAAAGAAAAAGATAAAATTAAGCACATTGATCTAAAAAAACTCTTTCTATATTTAAAATCAAGAAATAGCGAGTTTTTTAAATTCCCACAATGGGCTTATTTATTAACAGTAGGTATTTTTGGTTTAAATTCAATGACTATCCTGTTTTTTCTCGCTTTAAAGACAATAGGTGTTATTACCACTTCTATAGGTGTCCTTATTTCTTTAGTAATTGTTACTGCCATTAATTGGGGTCGAGGAAAGGAAGAAATGACAAAATTTAAGGTGCTCTACCTAACTACACTTATAGGTGCTACTTTCATTTTAGGTTATATCAGTCAAATTTATTCCGAAAGTGAATCTTCCGTATCCTTAGGGTCAATTGTTCTAGTTATAATATATGGAATAGCTCTTTCTTTTTTTGTTATTACGGGTTCAACCGATAAAATGAGTTTAAAAGAATTTAAGATTATCAAAGAAAATCCGCGTTATCAGCTTATCAGGACTTTTTTTAAATTGGCGATGTTAAGTTTTTTTTCAGCTTTAATATATATTCCCTCTCTTTTTTTAATGAGTAAATTTGATTTCAATGAACAGATTAATTCTGAAATAGGTCTTTTTTTTACTCAATTAACTGATTGGTGGAAAATCGCTTTATCTGTTGATGGAATTATCTTAATTATTGTTTGCACAATTATTCCATATTTTATTTATTATTTAATGGCCGCTAATTGGCCAAAACATACTTCATTTAATTTATGGGTTGGGGTGATGCAGCTGATTGAACCATTAATTAATATAATTATTGGAATTACCCTTCTTAATGAAATATTTCCAATATCTTGGTTACTTATTGTTATATTTCTTTTTGGAATTGCGATATTCACACGTTATTTAAGTGAGACAGAAACTCAGATATTTGCTATATTCTTACTTAAAATTAAACCTCAATTTCAACTTGCTGCTATGCAAAAAGCCTTTGCAATTAAACCCGTTAAAGAAGTGTCCCATATGATAGGAGATTATGATGTATTTTTGGATACTCAGCTGCATTCATCACAAGCTTTGAATAAATTCATTCAACAAGACATTCTGACTCTACCTGGATTAATTCGGTATGATTTTTTGATAATTACTAATAATATTCTTGAAAAAGACCAATGAAAATTTAAAAAAATATAGGCGAACGCGTAAATGACTATAAAAATTGCAAGTTTTATTAAAACGGAGTTTGGAAAATCGGAGTTTTTTAGTGAGGAGCTTCAAAAAATTCCTGATATTACAAAAATACTCTCCATTTCTGGGGAATATGAATTTCTAATTGAGATTATTGTAGAGAAAACGGAAGATTTAATGGATATTATTGAATATATTGAAAAAATTCCTGGAATTAAGGAAGTTCATTCACATTATGTATTATCAGAGTGGGAAAAAAAATTTTAGTTCTATAAAGGTGTTATTAAAATGGTTCAAATATTATCGTTTATGAAGGTAGAATTGGGAAAAGCTTTACAAGTAGTTGAAGAATTAAGAAAAATACCGCAAGTTAAAGAAATGTCTTATATAACTGGAGATTACGATTTAGTTATGCGAATTGAAGGCGAATCAAGTGAAGAGCTTCATCAACTCTTCATTAAATATATTGATAAAATTGAAGCAGTTCGAGAAATGAACAGCCATTTACTTGTAAGACACTGGATATCCAAATAAAATAAAATCCTCTTTCCTCTGAGTAATGTTTTTTACTAAATTATTAATAATTAAATTTTAAAATAATGTAAGTAGATATCTGCGTTGAAACTCACTGAGGAGGATTTTTAAAATCGTATCATCCAATTCTGAAATTAACCAAGAACATTTTCAAACTACATGGAAGGATGTAATTTAATTATATCGGCAACTTCAAAAAGCGGTAATAACAGGATTACAAGAACATGGGTCTGAACTGAAATCGCATACAATAATGGATATTGAAGATATGGTAATGCATGAAATATTTCAGCTAGTTCAAAAAAAATGGGTGATACAAATCGTTAATGCTATCGTTGTATTAAAAAATCCATATTTTAATGATTTAAAGAATTATATTGAAAAAATCTCTTCAAAAACCCTTTCAATACGCCTAAAAGAACTTGAAAAATTACATATAATTTCTCGCCATGTTATTGATGCAAAACCTATTAGAGTATTATATGCTTGCACTGAATTTGGAGCGGGACTGTTTACAACTCTAATGCCGTTTATTTTATTCTTTATAAATCCAAAACCGTTTATGGAACAGAATAAGATAAATGAAAATTAATGAATATTATGATATATTTCGGAAAAATTAAGAAAATTCGGAAAAAATATAAATATTCAGATTTCCTATATTTTGATATGATTAACATGGATGAAGTTACTGTTGGTAAAAAGGGAGGCATTTTTCCAAAAAAAAAAATTCGAAATATTGCGGGAATTTCACCAGGTGATCGAGTGTTAATCAGCGCCAGTTCTAATCAACTGATTATTAAAAAAATCCTTTCTATTGATGAAATATTTGAATTACCAATTATTGCAACTGCAACACCTTCAAAAATAGAATCTGAATTAGAAGAAGAAGGAAATAGTCAAAGAGAGAGATCAACAAATGACACTTAGTTTGCTTCTTGACACTACATATGTATTGCCCTTATTTGGAATCAACATTGATTTAAACAGTGATTTTAGAGAAGAGATAAGGCAGTTATGGAAAAAAGGGGTTAAAAATTATAAAATCTATCTTTCTTCAGCATCAATTATTGAATCTGTCTATAAATTAAACCGTGAATATCGAAATTCAGAGGATCCTGAAGCGTTGAATCGATATCATATAGTTCTTCCCACAATTATTAGATCGAAAATTGTAAAAATTATTGATCCGTTTTTAAATCCAATTATTGCAGAAAATAGTATGAAAATTCGTGAATTTGGTCATAAAGATTTGATGGATTGTTGGATTGTGGCGAGTGCAATACAAATTAATGCAATATTCCTTACTGAAGATAAAGAATTGAGAACTCTATTAAATAAATATCCAGAATTAAAAATAAATAAAATATTTGATTGGAAAATATTTCGAAGAGAATTATAATTGATTAAATATAAATCAAGATTATAAATAGGTTAAAAAAAGTAAAAATGTTGTAAATTTCGGATCTGATCCAACACTTTTTTAACTTTTCTCTTTTCCGACGAAATCATTTAGTCTTATTTTGAGATCTATTCAAAAGCTCATTTCCTCCAGTTGCTTGGGGGAATTAATGGATTCAATGATTGGTTAATATGCGCTGT
>JAUWOE010000306.1 GCA_030612265.1 Promethearchaeum sp. | reverse complement strand
TAACCTCAAAACAGCTTTATAAAAGTAAAATTGAAAATGATTTGGAAATCCAAGATGTTATCTCCCAACTTCTAACTGAGGCAATCTCTTTTACAGATAAGGAGAATTATGTTGAAGCTATTACGAAATATAACAAAGCATCATTGCTATTTAATAATCTTGAGTGGTATAAGCAGATTAAACAAATTAGGGAGATAATTGAAGAATTAGCGGTAATACAAAAATTAAATGATCAAGTTTTAACAAAAGCACAAGGCAAATCAATTGAAGGGCTAGAAGCTAACCAAATTAAATCAGTTGTTGCCGAAGAATTTAGAAATCGACAAGAAAGGATTGAATTTTTAGAAGATCAGAAAGGTAAACAACATACTGTTCAAGATGAAGCATTTTCAATGATTAACAAAGCAGAAAAATTATTCCATTCTCAAAATTATGATGATTCCATTGCATTATATAAAAAAGCAGTCAATTTACTCTTAACTGTCGGCTGGGAATCTCAAATACCCACTATCCACGATAGAATATCAGAAATTAGACATGAAAGGGATAAATTCATTCAGCAAGTACAGAAGACATATCAAGATGAACTTGATCGAAAAGAAGAAAGCCAAAAGTTGCAAAATCAATTCCAACAATTAATCCAAGATAAAATTGACAAAGGTCCTTCGGATCAAGCTTTAGATAAGGAAGAACTTCAGCAAGGATATGAGGTACATAGACAAAAATTGGAGAGTGTTCAGAAACAAATTACTATATTATTGGAATCTGCTGAAAATTATTCACATGTCCACCAATTTTCTCAAGCTTATGAAACCATTGCAGAAGCTAAAACTATTATGCTCGAACACAAATGGAAAGATCAACTTCCCTTCTTAGAGAGTTTTTCGTTAAGAATTGAAAATGAGGAAGAAGGATATAAGAAGAAACTAAGAATAAAAAAAGAAAACCAAGAAAAAGTTATGCAAAACCAATTGGATTTTGAAAATTTCCTATATGACCAATCACAGATAATAGAAAAAGAGCGCGCTGAAAAACAGATAAAATTAATGGAATTCCAATTAAAACAAAAAGAACAACATCAATTACGAGAAGATGCGTTCGATTTTATGGAACAAGCTGAAAATGCAATGTCTAAAAATAAATTTGAAGAAGCAATGGCTTTATATCACCGCGCAAATCAATTATTTTTAGAGATTGGATGGAATATTGATATTAACTCTCAAATTCAAAAAGTTACTCGAGTAAAAACCCATTATATGCGTCATATTAAAGATAGAGAAGAAATGCATGAGCGAGAACTTGAAAATCAAAGAAAAATTATACAAAAGAAAGAAATGAAAAAGGCAGAAGTCGATAATGCATTTCAAGATGTAAAATCCATGTTAAAAGCTATGAAAAGTCCAAAAAAGAAAGATGAGGATATCGAAAAAGAGAGAAAAATTAAAGAAATTTCATCCAAAAAAGAAGCTGAAGCCAAGACTAAAGCTAAAAAGGAATTAAGCGATTTCAAAAAAATGATAATAGAAACTAAAAAAAAATAATAGTTAGATGTGATTTGCCACTGAACGATCAACTATTGCATGTAACAATTATTACATCCACAGAGGATATAGCGTCCCAAACCATTCGGCGTAAATTATTGGAGCTCATTCCCCTCAAATTACAGAAGGATATTGGTAAATGGAATAAAAAAATAATTAAAAACCTATTCAAATATATCCCAAAAAATCCTGAAAATCCTGAAAATCCTGATCTCCCCTCTATTGAATTCTCTCTTATTGATACCGAAATTTCAATGATTAGACTTGATGAATTTCTTTCACCTGATGAAATGTTTGGAGATGTCTTAGTATATGCAAGCCGTCATCAATCAAAAAGTGAGCGACCTGCATTATTATGTCATACACCTGGAAATTTAAACGATGATAATTCCGCGGGTGGCGAATCTTTCAAAATTGCAAAGGGGAGCGGATTACTCTCTTATTACTGTTTCCACCATTTGCAGAATTTGGTTCAAAAAGAGGAAAATTATAAAGTTCCCGTAAATCATGAAGTTACCCATCACGGACCTACTAAATTTAATCAACCAAGTGTTTTTATCGAACTGGGAAGTACAGAAAAAGGTTGGAAAGATGAAACCGGTGGAAAAATTATAGCCCAAGCCATTCTTGATGCGTGCTATGATTTAGCACAAAAACATTATAAAGCAGGTAAATGGCATAAAAATGATGTTAAGGTTGGAATAGGGTTCGGTGGGGGGCATTATATGCCTAGTTTTTCTCCTTGTATCAAAAATAAGATTGGCTTTGCCCATACTGTTCCAAAATATAAATCCTTGGACTTAACTAATGATATGGTCCAACAGATCATAGATCGCACTTTGGAAAAGATAGATTATTGGGTGATTGATTGGAAAGGGCTCAAATCTGCCGAAAGATTACACGTACTATCTATATTAGAACAATTCGTTTCGATTCCATATAAAAAATCAAAAGAACTGAGATGATTTTTGAAAAACATAATAGAACTCAAAAAGACTTAGAACAACTTAAAATAACATAGAAAAACTTAAAAATTTATATATACATTTTGGATATTTCATATTTGAGATTAGAATATTTTAAAAATTAAAGTGATTAAAAATGGTAAAATTCGATAAAAAAAAGCCTACTAAAGAAGAACTTGATACATTAGGCGTGAATGAATGGGGAACATGGACTAAGGAAGTCAGTGAATTCCCATGGGAATACGACAGTAAAGAAACTTTCTATGTCCTTGAAGGTGAAGCCGAAATTGATTCTGAAGGAGAAAAAATCTCATTTGGACCAGGAGACTTGGTTACTTGTTATCCCGGGCTAAAATGCACATGGAAAGTTAAAAAACCAATTAAAAAACATTATAGATTTGGAGATTAATTCTTTTTTTCTATATTTCAACCAATTAAAATATATTAAGATCACTTTTTATGAAAGAAATAAATATGTGGTATAGTATATATACAATATGTCGTCAACAATAAGAATAAATAAAAAGGATAAACAAGAATTGGAAAACCTAATTAATTATCTCAATTATAAAGGAAAATCCAAGTTAACGCAAGAACAAATGATATCCCTATTAATTAAGGCAGGTATAAAACGAAAAAGTGAATTATTAGACCAAATAATTAAACCCGATAGTAATGGTCACTGGAAAAATGATCCTATATTTTCATTAATTGAAATTGAATTGGAAGAAAATTCGAGCGAAACTGTAGATGAAAATGTTTATGGAGATTGAAAAAGATGGGTATAGAAATCTTCTTAGATACAGGTTTTATTATTTCGCTCTTGAATAAGAAAGATAAAAATCATAAAAATGCAAAAGAAATAATGATGAAAACTTTTGAGAAAGATAGTAACGCTGTTTTCATATATTCGGATTACATTTTTGATGAATTAATAACATTTATGAAAAGAAGGAAAATATCTCCAAGTATCATTCAAAAAAACGGAGATAAAATTTTAAAATCAAAACTTTGGACGAAAATTACTATTTCTGAATCTTTATTTCAAAAATCTTGGAAAATGATAAAGAAATTCACCGACAAATCTTGGAGTTTTACGGATGTTAGCTCATTTGTCATAATGAAAGAATTAAACATAAAATATTTCCTTTCCTATGATGATCA
>JAUWOE010000267.1 GCA_030612265.1 Promethearchaeum sp. | reverse complement strand
TTAATTTGTTATTGTTATCAGAATTTGTGCCTAAATAAGCATATTTTCTTTTTTTTGAAGTAAAATCGGTAACATCTAGACGTGTATTTGATGAAAAATTTAACTTCAATTTGGTACAAAGCCCTTATCAATTCCAGAATAATAAAGAAAAAATAATTCTTCGAGGATTTTTTGACTATCAGATAAATTGATTGGTTTTTCTAGAGAAATTCCCAATTTGGAACATAAATATGAATATAAATAAAAATGCGGATTGTGAAATGTATTCCCTCGGTTAATATCGCTTTTCCAGCTAACCAAATTCTTTAGATTGTTGTGTTCCATCCATGGAAACATTATTCCGGGTGAATGTTCTGCCTTTGTTAAAACATTTAATTTTGATTGTAATAAGACAACTATTTTAGAGATAGTTCGAGATACTTTTCTTAATGTGGTATTTTTATTTGTATATAAATCTTCAATTGGAACCGGAACCCTTAAATGCATCAAAATCCCTTGCCCTTTTCTAAAGTTAATGTGCCCATAACCAATTACAATTTGATTAAAATTCATTTCTTTAAGCACATTATTAATTTCTTCAAATGCTGAAAGTACATTTATTGGTGAAATCAGTATATCTTCAAATCCAGGATATAGAACGAAATCAGATTTCCCGTTGCCACCACTCGAAAAGGTTTGTAAAGCCATCGAAACGCGTTCTTCCAAATAAATTTTAAATTCGTCAAGATTTAGATTTTTAGTATCAAATTCTGATTTTTTTTTCATGATATTTTCAAATTTTTCTAATAAATTTGATGTTCCTTTGAGTAATATGGCCCATTTAGCTGGATCGCTTTGATTTTTTTTGTTTTTAGAGAATAACTGTCCAAACAAACCTTTTAGAGGATTCACAGATAAAACAAATTCTGCTGTTAAGGGAAATATTTTCTCATCTTGTATAACCTGTAAACCCGCAAAAACTTCTTCAAGATCATTTCCATAAAGGAGTTTATATTTTAAATTTTCAGGATTCGGCGCGAGTCTTATTTTAGCGTTCAGAATTAAGCCATATATACCATTTCCACCGACAATTTTAGAAAATAGCGGATCTTCTTTTGTGATGTTTATAAATTCACCTTTGGGGTTTAGAATCTCCATTGAATCTATCCAATCTTCTATCGCGCCTAATTTTCCAGAGGTTACACCACTTGCATTTGTAGCAATAAGGCCGCCAATGCGAACGGGGAGTTTAAATGCGCTACTGGGTTGAACCGGAAAAATAAAACTATCACTGGTGTCCATAGGAACTCTTCTTATCAGATCTGATACCAATATTTTTTGATCAACCATAATCCAATTTTCGATTTTATTAAAATAATAACTCGTTTCCAGGCTTTTTAAGCATTCTAAATCAACGACTGCATATGGATTGGCAAAACCACCAGATAATCCAGTCTTTCCGGCAGCAAATGTAATTGGAATTTTATTTTCACGACTTACTTTCACAATAATTTGTATCTGTCCACGTGTTAAAGGTTTAAGGAGAATTTCGGGAGAAAAATGTAAAAATGAGCAATCTTGAATCGAACCTCCAAAAATCGGGTTATCCTTTTTTAAGACTATTCCAAAACCTGATTGTGAGATATTACGGAATTTATCAAGATGTAGATTGGAAAAGCGCGTAAAACCTTGATTTTCTAAATCTCTAATGAATTGATCAATATTTTCACTGTTAACCATTTGTTTAAACCCAAAAATAATTAAAAAGAGAATAAACAAAAAATTTCCTATTTCCGTAATATTCAGAAAATATAAAAAAATTGAAAAGCAGATTTAATTCAAAATGTCAGTTATAAAATAATTGATGCTATGGATAAAGATTATGATGAACTTACGCGCGCACAAGCTGAGAGAGTCGAAAAAATAGCTGAAAAAATAGTAGATCAAATCAGGGATTAATAAAATAATAAAAAATATAGAATAATAATCTCCAAATTGAGGGATGGATACTTTTTATTATGCATGTAATAATCTGAAAGAATAACAAATGTGCAAAATTGCGTAGTTGTTTCAAATTTATTTTTTGATATTACCGTATTTAATGATACCATCAAAGCAGAATTTTTCCGTTTTTGGTCCTTACGGCGAATTTTCTGGAGATTTTGTCAACAACGGGATCGTTGGAGCTAAGATTTGAGTGCTCATCATCTTCCAGTATTTTTAAGGTATCGGGATCGGCTTCATGGATCAAACGCTCGATTTGATCCTTCGGGAGCGATTTTGGATTTGTGCGGTATTGGAGGGCGAGCTCGGTAGGACTTTTTTTGTAAAATTCGAGGAGGCAGTCAATTTTTTCGGGGATGAAGAGACTTTCTTCGAGAGATAGTGCATAAACCCAATCTACCATTCCTTCTTGAGATTTTGCATCGTCCCATATTTGATATCCCGAATATTCGATGCCGTTTTCATTTAGGATATTGACAAAATAATCAACACCATTTCGTTTGATATCGTCATCAAGAGATATCCTTTGAAAATATTCTTCTGGGTAGACACGGTGTAAATTTCTTCGCACGAATTCGAGCGGATTGTAGGCGTTGTTAACTTCAGGGTTTACACAATCATTCAAGAGCTCAATACCTTTGGGAGTGAGGTTGGCGATGGCGTAAAGGTATCCGAATCTTGAAAAGTAATTTATGAGGATGGATTGGGGCCTAATGTGACTGATACCGTGAAGCGATGAGAAAAATGTTTTTGTTAAGAAAATTCTGGATTCTGAATGTGAGTTTATATTTTCTTCTTCGAACCCTTCAAATGAATCAATAGTGGAATTAATAAATCCAATACCTATTTTTGGAATTCCTTTAAAATTGTGAATGTGGCAACTATAAAAAATTATTTGGTTTAAGAGAGGCATTTTGGCTGTTAGAGTCTCAAGATTCATGATATTGCAATCATAAATCTCGATTTCTTCTAGCATTGGTAATTTATCGGGTAATCCTTTAAAAGAACGAAAATTCATTGGAACAGAAATATCACTATTAAGTCTGCGACCGGTTATTCTTAAATGTACTATTTTGGGCAGTGCATTTGGTAATCCTTCAAGATTTGTTATATTAGGATCTCTTATAATTAACCGATTTATGTACTCTATCGAATAAAATCCCATGCTTTTTTCATCCATTTTTAAATTATTTTGATAATATAGTACAATTCCACATTTTTATTCTTTGCATTCTGCCCATTTATTAGATTATAAAATAGAAAAAAAAAATGAAAAACGAATTTTATCTGAACCACAAATCAAATTTTCTCTTCATCTCCAATTGCGAAGCAGGATCAGCGAATCGCCACCACCATCCCGTTAACAAAACAGCTTGACTGGGAGTATAGGAATAATATGTTTTCCATATTCCGTCATATTTTACAGGTTTCCAATCAAGATTCGTCGATATAATATGGCCAGTGGAGTCAAATCCAAATGCCATCATTATATCTTTGGCGATTTTTGGATCAATATTCCAATACAATGGGGAACCGAGGGCAGGATCCGAGTGTGCAAATAAACTCCTGATAAATACCTGATAATTAAATCTCGAACGATCGTATGTACCATCGGGATTCTTGCACATCTCGTTGTAAGCATACCACCTCGCATTCTTCAAAGCTAAATATTCCGCATATGTTAGAATAGGAAAATTAAATCCGATACTTTTAGAAGCCATCTTTAAAAATTTCGCTTTGGCGCCTGGAGAACTGATAACCAAAATGGATGTAGTTCCGTCAACTTTAAAACCATATTCGAAATCGCGTTGCTTAGCCCAATCATAAAGTGTTTCAATGCTAGTCCCCGTTGAAAATTCCCATTGAATATATTTTTTAACCGAACCCTCTACGAATTCTTCCATGGTATCTCCGAAACATTGTTTTTGGGATCTCAAATTGTAAACATAATCCACAGCCCGATGGAATTCCGGATATTCAAGATTTCCGCTCGAATCTGTGGCCTCATAATAATGTTCAAAGGCACCCCATTCAACAAAAGGTAAATCCCATGAATTACTCAAACCATTATATATCTGGCTTACGCTTTTTAGATCCATACACAATTCTTTAATAGAATTGATATATTTCAGAATACTACGGAAATCTTGTCTCAAACGGGTTGTGGCAACTGATTTTTGAGCATCTGTCATTATTTTCCAATCAATTGATCCTACGGCAGTATTAGGATTTTCAGGTGCATTTACTGCGTAAACATCACCTTCTGAACTACCGAGAAATCGTGTTGTTATGAATTTTTTGTTGAGTTTTGGCATTACATTCCAAACTTCGTTTGCACGGGCTTCATATTTCGATGTATCTGTTCTCCTCGTCGATTCCTTTCCTTCATTCAGAGATAAGATAATACTATTACCCTTTCTATTACCAGGATTGCTAATTTGCCAAGGTTTGGCAATGAAATATAGGTCGGGAGAATTCCATTGTGTTCTTGTGATCCATGATTTCGATTCGAAATATTCTTCCATAAAGTTTTCCAATATATCGTTTTCGCTGGAGAACTTTCGGGAAGAGATTTCTTCTCGGGAGAAGAATGTGGAGGGAAGGAGGGCGGACGAACGAAGTTTGAGAGTCCCTGCTAGCTGATGTGCGCCCATCATCCATAGTTTATATATCATGTGATTCCAAGAAGTCAACTCATCGAGGGCGATAGCTTCATGAATATAGAAATTCGATGGGGTTGTATATCTGAAAGGTTTTAATAATCTTTTATCATTATATTTAAAATCTTTTTCAGATGAATGCGGTTGAAAATAAGTTAGAAATTTGTGATATTCTACAAGGTATGCTTTTAGACCAGCATTTGAGATTCCTCGTCGACCCGCATCAACAGTAGAAAGGAAATCTAACGACATTTTAACCCAGTGTACGATCATCATGGTAAAGTCGTTAAAAGCGACAGGCCTCCCCCAGAATTCCTTACTGTGGAATTGTTCGGGTAGTTTTATAAATAACTCATCGATTCCAAGTTCTTGCCAATCAGCGTTCTCCACTTCT
>JAUWOE010000165.1 GCA_030612265.1 Promethearchaeum sp. | reverse complement strand
TTTCGTGCGACAAGAAGCTATGTAATTGAATACGGGACTATGAATATAAAACCGACTTCAAGATGAATGGAGATACCTACCCACAGGTGCATGGATGGCAACAACCATGTGCTAAGCTGAGGGGACAATGAAGCTAGCAATAATAACTACAATTTATTGTTGGAGCTAGGTAAGATTCCTATGGTAAACAAACGTGAACTCGTGATAAACCTCGTAACATAAGCAGGGTGAAATGTAGTTGATACACCTGTCAAAAGGCGATGCTGACGGTAGATAGTGTTGAAATATCACTATTTTCTCATCAACTGTTCAGCCGGGGAATAGCGAGTACCTAAGGGAATTGTTGAAAGTCAATTACATGGAACTTGGTAAGTCCAATAATCCCCATCTACTATAAATAGTAAATCGTCAAATGACTGCCAGACCCTATGGGTCATAGGGCTATACTATTGTATACTAAATGGTATCTTAACCGTAAGGTTGAGGGAGGGATTAGTGGATAAAGGAGTTCGGAAAAAGCAAATGCCTTACTGTAATCGTAAGGATAAGTGTGTATGCACTACTTTGAAAAGAGGCCCACTTCCGAATGGTGAACATTGTGGAAACAAATTCGAGAAAGTTTACAGAATTGTTGTGGGAAAGTCACTGACTTAGTCAATGACCCAAGCAAGGAACGGTATGTTGGAACAACAGAGATGTTGTTTCATCCGTAAAATTATTACAGGATTTAATCCACAAAGTAACTGGTGAGAAAGACTTCATGGAAGTCTTATCTTCTTCTAGTTAATGTTGGAGAAATAAAAAAAAAAAAAAAAGGTGATTGGATTGTGAAACGACTGTCAACTCTTTGAGGTTGGCCAGATTGCCATGTTTAACATTAACTACTGGACGGCGACGTATCAGTTCTGTTTGCTTGAGCCACGTGCCTTAAAAGAGGCACGCGTGGTTCTTAGGGGGGAAGGGAATAGCAATATTCCTGCCCTACCCGACAATATAAATCGATTGGCCCCCCAAACCTATTTGGGATTAATTTTCAAAGAGCGAATGAAACGTGCTGCAACATATTATCCCTATTTTGCCATAAGAAATTATCTAATTAGAAAAAACAATCTCACACAAATTCTTGATCTTCTTAAATTGATTTTTCAGAATTATCCAACAGAATGCGTTAATTTCATTAGAAATGGCTCCATAACAAGAAAACGTCTTATCAGTATTAAACATGAACTTTCCAATAATTTATATGATGAGCGGCAATCACTTAGTATTGAATATTTAGCAAATCATATTAACCAACTAAGAAATCTTGTACTCAAGAATTTTGTTTCAAATCTTGAAATTAATAATGTACTCGATAAAACCTTAAAAGAACCTTCAATGATGAAGCACATTATCTTTGAAACATTAAATGGATTTAGTGTTCAGCAAAAGAAGCACGAAATAAAAATTAAACAAGATGAACTGCTTATTCATCTTAAAAAACTATTTATAACTTCATTAAAAAGGAAAAGCACGCGTTTATTTAAGATTTACATAAATAAATACATTTCAAAGGCAAAATCACCTCTATTACAGATGATTAATTCCATCGGAACCGATAATTTAGCTACTTTTAAACGGGAACGTGATGTTTTTCTGTCAGCGTTAGAGAATTCAGCAGATATTAATTTTTTTCCGTTATGCAAAGATGTTACCAATGAAGTAATTGAAAATATAATATCCGCTAAGTGTCCTTTACATAAATTGACAGCACCTAAGTTTAAACCGATCCCGATTGCGTCTATTAATGATGCAGGTTTTTTAGAATATATAAAAATTAAGCTTCGCTATAAAGTAATGTCGATATTGCCCGATATTATTTTCCAAGGTACAAAAGGAATAATTACACCTGTGTTTGACACAATGAATTTAATTAAAGGTCGGCTTTCAGATTTATTGAATATTCCGATGATTAAAACACTTACAATTAATCTCCCGTTTAGAGAACAGTTATGGAGAAACGTACAAGATGATGGAGATGATTTGAATCACTTCTTTATATTCACTCCTTTAAAAAAGAGCGCAACTACTTACTTTAAGTTTACTTTATCCAACACTCCCCGAAAAAAAGATTTGTTTGAGGATGATATGTTTAGTTCACCACCGATTTTAAAATTACAATATCGCAAATTAATTCTTATCCAACCTTTTGAGCAAAAAGGCATTGAGATTCCCGATCTTAATGATAATATTGAAATGGGAATCGATCTTGGTTTGAAACATTTTGCGGTGATTTCAATTCGTGATAAACAAAGAGGTGTTGGAATTGCCCGTTATTTCCTAGGACAAAAAGCAATATTCGGGAATAAATTCAATCAAGATAGCGGTAAATTCATCCCACTATCGGATATAAACTGGAACATCAAGCGAAAACTTATGCATTTACGTACAGAGGTTAGGGACATTCAATCCAAAAAAACGGGATATGAAATTAATTTCCCTAATGATGGAAAGCGCCAGTTTCATATTAATAAAACCTTGACTTGTTTGTGGGATAAAATCAATCGTATCCATCTTGAGATAAGAAACCAACTTACTCATCGAATTTTGCTGATTGCACAGTACCACGGAGTATCATTGGTTAAATTCGAGGATTTGAGTTGGTCAAAACACAGTCGGAAAGCCGTATCTGGAAAATGGATTGCATATCACCAGATTCATTGGTTCCATTCAAAGATTATCCAACATGTTGTTCAGGCTGCAAGTCGAATTAGAATCAAAGTTGGTGTCGTAAATGCGCGTTGGAGTTCTCAAATCTGTTCCCATTGTGCAACAGGTAATGACATTGCTCTGAATATCACAATGCGCACTAATAAGACCCATCTCCATGATTGTTTTGGCACACGCGCAGGAAAACAATTTCGATGCAAACACAATGATGATGTCTCTCATCATAAGTTCGAACTTGATTCCGATCTTAATGCTGCTCGAAATGTGAGCATGCGACCATTGATTCGGTCATTGGCATAATATTTTTTAAAAAACACCAGCATTCTTATATGGGATGCTACTGATCTTCCGTTACAGATCTCTAATTGTCCACATTTGGATAATTTTTAAGTGACGGTATGAGGTACGGGTATGGAAAAGTAATAGCTTGTTAAGTAAACCATCTTTAAACAATGCTTTAAAAATCTCTTTTGCACTATCATTCTCAGTTATGGATTTTCATTTAATATCACATAAGTTAGATGTTCCAATGGACATGATTATAACCGAAAATGAGAAAATAATGAAAAAAAAATAATAAAATCTAAATAAAATCTAAATAAAAATTGAATTTAGACTTTCTTTAAGAAATTAAATCTGATACTAATTTTAAAAACTATAAAGATTTTAATAATTAAGTTCACAATACTGTTTATATAGTTCTATAAACAAATCAATAATTAAAAGAGGGATTTACGACGTTATATTCCATATTTCTTTATCAATCAAAAACCGGTTTGCTATTTTGGGAAAAATCTTTTAAGGATCAGTGCGAACCATTCCAAATTGAGATGCTTTCTTCATTTCTAAGCGCAATGAATTATAATATAAAAGAGATGATTGCGAATTCAAGTAAAGGAATTAAGAACATTGAAGTGGGTAATTTAATCGTAATAATTACTGAAATTAAGTCTCTTGGAGTAGAAATGGTAAATATTACCGATGTTGAAAATGAAAAAGCTGTTCGGAAGATAATTCCTGATTTTATAAAAATTCTTAATGAAAATGCAAATTTATTCAAGGATTTTGATGGAAATATGTCTATTTTTGAAGATTTAGACTCAAAAGTTATGAAAATTATTAAAAAAAATAAAAAAGTCCTAAATCTAAAGAAACCCTTAAAAGAAAAATTAGAAAAACTTGAACCTGAACCTGATAAGATCACTAAATTAAAGAAAGAAAGAGATTTTTTGGAAGATAGATTGAAAAACACCTTCATTCTCCCTATTAAAATACTCATTTTAAATTCTATAGATCAAATCGACCGTAAATTAAAAGATAAGGAAAATATCGAAAAAAATAAGCAAAGAAGAAAAAAATTCACAACAGAACTACAAAATACGAAAGATCGAATGAAATATTTCTTAGAAAAAGCAAAACAAGCAATAAACACATCTGTCCAACATTCTAAAGGAAGGCCTATTTATGAAGCAGATTTTAAGGATGCTTATCTAAATTTGTATTCTTTTTCTTCTAAATTGAAAATTATAGGAAAGGATGATATCTGCGATGAATGTAGAGAAATTGCTAAAGTCTTCATTGATAAACCCGAAGATCAAGAGCATAATTTCCCTAATTTAATTTCCAAAGTTTTAAACCTCTCTGACGATATAGATTCTTACCTAAAATAATCTAGATGATAATTCATTATTTGAAAGCAATATTTTATATTAAACCCTGAGCTTCAAGGGCAGCAATCATTTCATTGACACTCTCAGGGTTCATCAACATAATTATAATCGAAATGATAAAGAGAAGAATATAAATCGTGCACACGATAAAGGCAATTCTCCTACGCCAATTTGCGATTTCGGTTCTACGTGAGCTTATTGCCAGAGACAATGCAATTAATTCAGATCCCAAACTAAAAATCCCTAAAAAAGGACTAAATAATAGAACTAACCCTAATAAGGATAAAATAAGGGCGATTGTTGATTTACGATATATGGGTTGAGGATTAGGGATTAAAGGATTCTGTCTTTGACCATGGACAGTGTTTGGAATGTTCGAACCAATAACAATTGGTTTTAATTCAATATCATCAATGTAATTTAGCATTTTATAGCGTAATTTCTTCTCAGTTTTAATTTTTGCACCATTTATGTTCTTCTCTTTCAACTTTCCTTCAAAAAAATGATCATCAGAGCAAGAATTGCAAAGGTTCCTCGAATCAAGTTGAATTGAAAAATTACCGCAGTTAGAACAAAATGGCATAATCAATGACCAATTTATAAAATTTAGATAAATTAAAAAATTTTTTCATCCGGACAATTAATTTAGTTCATTTTTTTCCATAAGTCCATCAATTTTTTCGCATCAGGTTCCAATTCTGGACTTTCATTAATGATTATAGGCATATATCCCTGTTCTTTAATTATTTTAAATAAAGGTTCAATTTTTGGCCCCCAACTACTACTGTCGTTTGAATGGTGCTGTTTTTCTCCTTTTCCGGTATATTCTATCTTGGAATAATGAATGTGGAGATTTTCTACTATATCCTTACCTAAATCTTGTTCAATTTTTTCAAATACAGGTATATAAAGATTTTTTCCTATTATTTTTCCGATGTTACGAGTATAAAGATGTCCAAAATCTATACATGGGCGCGCTTTATTTGTACCTACTTCACTACAAATCTCTATTATTTCATCAGTTGACCCGATTTGTCCTAATTTTCCCATAGTTTCAGGACATAAACATATTTCTTTAAATTTTTCTTTTAATTTCGGATAGAGATCCTTTGAAAGTTCAATACCCGAATTAATTCCATCAACAATCATCTTGGTTAAATTTCTTTTTATTTTAGATTTGCCATAGGTTCCTGGATGTAAAACAATCCTTTTAGCATTCAACCAAACAGCCCACGCATAAGTTTTTGCTAACCGTTCGATTGATTTTTCGTAGATCTCAGGATTTTCGCTTGTTAGAGAGATATAATAGGGTGCATGGATTGAAATGGCTACATTATATTTCTTGGAATTCGCTCTAAATTGTTCATAAATTGGGCTATCGGAAAAACTTGCCATTCTACCTGCCGAAAATTCGTATGCATTCAAACCCATCCCTGATAAATATTCGGGAATCTCGAATCTTTTCCCCTTTCTGAGTTTATCACCGCGCCCTCTCATAAAAAATAAATCTTTTTTAACTCCGGTTGGGCCTATTCTAATTTTATCATTTTCAAAAAGCATTATTAATTAATAAGGTAAAGAAAAATAAAAAGAGATAAAATATCTGTCAAATACAACCTTAAGAAAATTTCAATGTGAAGACGATTAAATCAACCAATATCGAGAGAAATTAAAAATGGAATTAAAAATGGAATTAAAAATGGAATTAAAAATTAGATCTCAAAAGAAAAGATGGAAGTCAGTGGGGGAACTGACCTCTCATCTGTAGAACCGTGTGATTTTGTTTGTTTTTGTTGTATGTAAGATACTTCTTAAATTATATATTTAAAATACGATAATATTGTAAGATTATCTATTCTATAAAAGTAAAAAAAAGTATTTGTTATAGCTGTGTTAGAAAATATTCAAAAAAAAATTGTATTTTTTCTAATTTTTCAAAAATTAAAATCCAAATTAAAATAGTCAAAAACTATTCCAACTCAAAGCATTCCTAATTTCGCTATAAATTTCTCTAACGTTTGATTCACATTGAGATTTTTCAGGTTCAAAATTCATCATAATTATACTTGCAGATCCCGATTGAAAAAAAAATTAAAAGGGCTCTATGTTTTCATAAACTTCAAAACTATCAACATTAAAATTAAAATCAATGTTTCAAAAACGATACATGGAATCTATTTTTCTTTCCCTCTTTGATAACCACTGGTCTAAAAATAATTCAAAAAGAAGGATGTTCTTTTAGAATTTAAGAATTAACTAAGTGAAAAAAATTATGCCAGAAGAAAAAACAGGGCACACTTCCATTAGTTGCCCCGAGTGCGGCTCTAAAATAACACCTGAGTTAGTAGACCTTATAATGAAAGGAAATAACGCATATTGTGAGAATTGTGGTTTCCCTTTCGTTGGAATTGATCCTAAAAAGGGTGAAGTTAAACCTTTAGTTAAATCAGATTACAAGAAGAAAGATTCAAAGGTTAACAAGAAATTTAGTAAAGAAGAAGAACAATGGGTTGCGTGGAAACAAGAATGGGCGAGATGGAAGAATATAATTAAAGATGAATTTACCGGTCAGAAAAAGAAGTGGAAAACGAAAACACAACAAATGAAACAAGATAATAAAGAATTTAGACAACGACAGAAACAAATTAACAAAGATTTAAGACAATCTCAAAAATCTAGCTCTAAATCTCCAAGATTTCATATAAATATTGAAACATCAAACGGTAAAAAACCCAAAGTAACTCCAAAAAAATCCCTAATAATAGAAAAATCACCAAAAAATATCGCTGAAATTGAGCACGGATTTAATACGGCCGTAGATGTACTGGGTCAATTAACTCCGTTCTATTATGCCTTTATTTTTATAATGACGATAGTCTCTATGTTTACATCTTCACCAGACGCCATTTTATACGCAGTGGGTTCAATAATTATCGAAGGTTTTGTCATCAGATATGATATTAAAACAATTATCCCATCGGAAAAAGAAGATCGAGTAGATCATGTAGGTATTCCTTTGATAATAGTCGGAGCGTTCACGTTGCATTCCTTTGGAATCGGAGTTTTTATCCTAGCACGTGGAATTTTGCATCTTATAAAATATATTCAAATTACTAAACATAAAAATCCACTTCATCCTGCAGTTGTTGAAAATGATTTCTGCTCTACTTTATGGAAACGAGAAGTTGTAAAAAGCATTACTCTAGTTCTAAAACCCTTATCTTTAGTGTACTTTTTTTCAGCAGTATTAACACAAATCGGAAAAACCATCGGCAATACTAGTGGCAGTTTGGGTTATCTATTGTATGTTATAATTTCTGGTTCAATCATAATCGCAATATTAATTATCAAAATTTTTCCTTTGATGAATGAACAAGATGTTGAAGATTTTCCTGAAGATAAAGCGATCATCTTAATTGTCATCGGTGCAATCTCTTTAAGTTACGGTATGGGAGTATTATTACTGATTCTTGGCATATCTTTCATTGAACTCAGAAAAAGTGTAAGAAAATTAGAGAAACCTTTACCAAAAGAAATTGATGTAGGAAAACTTCGCTTTCATTTGGTTGCAAAGGGGAAGAAACAAGGTGATTCAGTAGACACTGAAGAACAATCTCCGGAGCAAGGAAGAAAAGTTCGGAGGTTTGATCCTGATACAGGGAAACCTTTAGGAACCATAACACCAATTTCAGGAGCAACTCAAAAGATTCCATTAACTGAACCATTAAAAGAAGATAGAGATACAATCAATGATAAAAGAATTTTTACAGTATTGGAGCCAAATGTTAGAGGTAGATTGCTTAATTTGCAAATTGATGAAGAAGATAAAAATGAAGTTGCAAAATCTTTTATTTATTTAACTTATGAAAAACAATTAAAATATTTAGATGAATTAGAGCGTG
>JAUWOE010000302.1 GCA_030612265.1 Promethearchaeum sp. | reverse complement strand
AGCCGTCCTACGCTTCTAACATTATATTTATTATCACCCAATAAAATAATTCGCAGAAAAACAAAATATGCAATAAAATTGGCACGAGAAGTGTTGGGAAAACCTACGTTTAGTGATCGGCTTAAATCCTCAGTATTATTCCTTTCTGCAATAATTGAAGGAAGCAAATATTCATTCTGGAAAATTCTTGGGCGAGAGACAATAATTTATCAACCTAATAACCGAAGGATGAAATATAACATGGAATCGCATACGGTTATCACAATAGTGAAGAAACAGATTAATAAATGGGTGAAATTAAAAAAGCCGTATCATTGGGTTCAAAATCAACTGAAATTAATCCCAAGTAAAGAAGCTCTCTTGAAAAAAATAAAACAGATCTCAAAATCTGGTTATCAAAGCTTATCAATTTCGAAAATGCAAGTTATTTGGGGACAGATATTTTCCAAACCAGATAATATCCAGAACTATTGGAAAAGTGCTGGCGGGAAATGCATCCTTAGCAACACAGGTAAATTCCGCGCTTAAATATTTTGAATCATATCAAGATCAATGAACCCATCCTAAAGAAAATTGTGTACGACTTAGAGGTATTAAAAGAGCGCTAATCGGAAAATATTGGGTAGAATTTGGAATTTTTACATGGAAAGGCTTGATTCAGCATGTTTTTCCTGAGAGTTATAATAACATCTGATTTTTTTGTTTTTCATCTAAACTGAAATAATAAGAGATTGTCCAATTAAAAAAAAAATTTCTTCTCTGTTTCAGCAAGCATCATTTTAATTAATTTTTGCAAAATAAATTGAGTAGATTCGAAGAAAATACTGAAATCCCTCACTAATATCTAAAAATTGTTGCTCTGTGTCTTTTAAAATGGAAGTTAAAGCATCGAGAGTCTTTTTTAAAATTATCGAAAAACGATATTCAGGATTTAATTCGGCATAATTCTCCGTCCCTTTCTGAACATACTCTCGTAAAGTGGTATATAGCCAGATTTCTTTGCGGACTCATGAAAAAATATTAAAAAAAAGGGAGAAAGTAAATTTTCCAAATAATGAAATTATTGATTCAAATATGGTTTTAAAGCGGTTTCTATTCGTTCTAATGCATCTTGTAAAGTTGATAAAGGACAAGCAATGTTTATTCTTTGAAATCCAAGTCCTCCTGTTCCAAACATCTGTCCATTATCCAGTCCGACTTTCGCTTCTTTTTTTAAAATTTCATCCAATTCAATCGGGTTTAATTTTAAACCGCGAAAATCCATCCAAATTAGGTATGTACCCTCGGGTTCAATTACTTTTACCCCATGTAATCTTTCTTGAATAAAATTTTTTAGAAACTCATAATTTTTTTTAATATATTCCATCGCAGCATCCAACCAATCTTCACATTCATTATATGCTGTTTTCAAAGCAATTGTTCCAAATATTCCCGGAAATTTTAATGATAAGTTTTCCATTTGATTGGCAAAAATCTGTCTCTTTATTGGATTAGGAATAAAAATATTGGATGTTTGTAACCCTGCAATATTGAAAGTTTTACTTCCTGAAGTACATATAACAGAATTTTGTGCAAATTCTTCTGATAATGAAGCAAAAGGGATATGAATAAATCCAGGGAAAATTAGATCACAATGAATTTCATCAGAAATTACTAAAATATTATTTTTAGTGCAAATCGTACCTAATTTTTCCAATTCTTCACGTTTCCAGACTCGACTAACTGGGTTATGGGGACTACAGAGAATGAGGATTTTTGCTCGAGGATCTTTAACTTTTTTTTCTAAATCTTCAAAATCCATTTCATAATGACCATCATTCAATTTCAAAGGATTTACTAACGCTCTTCGACCATTGTTCTCGATCGACATTCTAAAAGGATAGTATACCGGTTCCTGGATTATTACTTTATCACCCAGTTTGCTAAAAGCCAGTACTAAATAACTAATTGCCGATTCAATTCCAGGAGTAGAAATAAACCAATCTCTTTGAATATTCCAATTATGTCTTCGTTGGAACCAATTAATTACTGCCATATAAGAGTCTTCTTCTGGCAATGTATATCCAAAAATTCCATGATTTACCCTTTCAATCATTGCCTTGATTATTGGCTCTGGAGCGCGAAAATCCATATCCGCAACCCATAGAGGTAAAAGATCTTCATAACCAAAGTGTACTTTTAGAACATATGGATGCCATTTAATAGTTCCGTAGCATTTGCGATCAATTACTTCATCAAAATTCCATTTCATTTGTTTTTCATCCATTATTTTTATCTATTTCTTTGAATTTTTGACTAAAGATATTTTTTTCGGACTATTTAAATTTTTTTCGGATCTAATCGAAGCTTTTATCTTCGACAAATTCTTCGACAAATTATGGACTTTGAACGCAAAACTCGCACCACGATCTTAAAAGAGCACTTCAAAGATTATTTCTCAGGTGAATGTTTGTTTTGTCGATGCAAGCATCGGGCTCACCATTGAGAATTTAACCAAAACTGACCCTCTGGAATTTGGACATAATTCAAATATTACTATTGATGTAAACCACACCGCCAATGGAGTGGATATTGTTCTCATCGAGATCGGTGGAACCAATAATACCACGACATATGTATCTGGGAACGAATATAACTATACATGGCAACCAAGCGCGGTGGGAAACACCCCCTTCATAATTTACGCTAATGATACCGTTGGTGGAGAATGGAATTCACTCGCTGATTCTATCAATGTTCAAGACAACACCGCGCCTTCTCCTTTGGAAGAGTTAATGTGATACATAGAACTTGGATTGGTCAAGAAGGTCTCGAAAGAGCTAAAAAGGAATTAAAAAAATATTTCAATGCTCACCAAAAGCTCCCCACAGTATCGATGTTTTCAAGCATACTTAGGGTGATCAGAAAAGGGTATTGGAAAGAATATAATATTCGATCGTGGAATGATCTGCTCAGAGATGCCTTTGGAAAAGTTAATGTGATACATAGAACTTGGATGCGTAATGTAGGTCTCAATCAAGCAAAAAAAACTTTCATAGAATATAAAATTAAGCATAAAAAATATCCCAAAGTAAATTCAAACCGAAATCGGGATATTAAAAGAGTATTAAATGGAAATTTTTGGCCAGAATTTGGAATTTTTACATGGAAAGACTTGATCCACTATGCCTTATCCTGAATATCACAGCGATATATGATTTTTTCGTTTTTCTTAGAAATTGAAATGATCTGAAACTGTCTGTTTTTTTAAAAAAAAAGAAAGATCCTCTGTTTCAGCAGTTTTAGCAATAAATTTTTTCCCTAACGGTTGCAAAGTTAATAAATTAGATTCATTTCTGATTATTTTTGAATATTTGGATTCCATTCTAAAAAAAAAGTTGTTATTCTTATTTATTCACTAAAGATTCAGATTCATTCATGGATTCAGATGTTATAAATGATTTCCAAACCTTTTTCTAAAAATTCATAGGATTGATGCATGAAATAAGTTTGATATAAATTAGCGTAATAGCACAATATCGAACTTATCGTTCAAAAAACCAAGATTTTTAAAAACCTAGTAATCTTTCATGATGTGGTAATTAATTCCTTAGGTTTTGGAAACATCTTATTATAAAAATAATATAATATAACACCAATACAAGCTTCAACGGGTAAGAGAATTGTTGCCATCGATGCTAAATAATTTTCAGTTGGAATTACTTGATAATATACCAATATTATCATAGCTCCTACGTATATTATATAAGCTAAAATACAGATTAATATCCATTTAAGAAAACGATGTTTTATA
>JAUWOE010000058.1 GCA_030612265.1 Promethearchaeum sp. | reverse complement strand
TAGAATAAATACAGGGATTTGATATTTATCAGCCAAATTAAATGCTTTTTGGGTTAAATAAAATGCTTGCTCAATCGTTCCTGGTGCAAATATGATACGTGCAAATTCCCCATGTCCGGCATAAAGTGCCAAATTTAAATCTTCTTGGGCAGTTCTTGTTGGGAGCCCCGTAGCAGGGCCTGGTCTTTGAGCAATGTGAATAACGATTGGGTTTTCCATAATACCCGCTAATGAAACACCTTCTGTCATTAAGGCAAATCCTCCACCAGAGGTAGAAGCTAACGCCCTCGCTCCAGCGTACCAAGCAGCGATATTTTTATTTATTGCCGCGATTTCATCCTCTGCTTGATCAATAATAATTCCAAACTCTTCCGAATTAGCTGCGAGAAATTGTAAGGTCCCCGTGCTTGGTGACATAGGATATGCTGAAATAAAATTACATCCCCCTGCAATAGCTCCTAATCCGACAGCTTGATTGCCATTTAATAATATTTCATCAGCAATTTCATTATTGCTATTTAAATTAACGGTATATTTTCCATTTTCAACAACTTTCTTACCCAGTTCATAACCTTTTAGAAAGGCAGTGAAATTGTTCTCAATTATTTTAGAACCTTTTGATGAAAATCGATTCGTAAGAACATTTTTTGCAATGTTTTGATCTGCTTTAAAAATTCCAGCAATTGCTCCTACGGCCACAACATTTGCATAAATTTTACTTCCGACCTCGCTTGCAATTTTTGAGAATGGTAATGAGATGATTTGTTCTTCTTTTAAATTTTGAATACCTTCTACTAATGATGGATCCGTAATTATCATCGAATTTTCCGATAATCTTGATTCTACATGCGAAAATGCTGCTGAATTTAGAGGGATTAAGAGATCTATATGATTTACGAAGGTGGTAACGCGCTTAGATGAAACTCGAATTTCCGTTGAGTTTGAGCCACCTCGAACACGAGATTCGTATTCTTTAATTGCATAAATGTTATATCCACTCATTTTTAGTATGCCCACTAATAATTCCTCAACCGTTTGAACTCCTTGTCCCGCTGCTCCCGCAATAACGATTGAAATATCATTAACTTTTTTTTCCATTATTTTCGACTCACGTAAAATTTGAGTGCGTTTCCAATAAATTATGTGATTATAATTGATTGAATTTACGCGTTTAAACTTTAATTTTTAAAATATGAAATTTAAAAGGGACAAAAATAAATTATAAAAAGAGGTTTAGAAAACCTATTTATAAAAATAAAAAAATTGAGGAATTATAAAAATGGCAATATGGGTTTGCACTGTATGTGGGTGGGAGTACAATGAAGAAGAAGGTCTCCCAGATGATGGGTTTGAAGCTGGCACAAAATTTGAGGACTTACCTGGCGATTTCGTTTGTCCGGTGTGTGGCGCGGATAAATCGGATTTTGAGAAGCAATAGAAGCAAAAGAATTAATTTTTTCTTTGATAAATTCAAATTAGCTTAAAATTTTGAATTTAATAAAAAAACTGGGCAAAAAATTTACATTTGTAATGTCTAACTTCAATCTACAATTATCTTTTTTGATTAATTTTTTTTTATCTTTCAATTTTTGAACCGCAATAAGGACAAAACTGGGATTCTTCATTTTTATCGATTTCAGTTCCACATTCCTTGCAAAATCGCTGGTCAACGCTCATTTTTTTCTTAATTTCTTTAGCTTCTTCTTCAGGTTGCTTTGGAATTTCCACTAATTGCTTCTTTCCTGTTGTCTGTGAGAAAGTTCCACGTAGTTGACCAGATCCTTTCAAATCTATAATAATAGCTTTGATATCCTTTCGAGAAATCCCAGTATTTCTTGAAATTTCTTTATTAGATATATTAGGATTTCTGGTAAATTCGGTTAGCACAATATTACGCAGCTTTGGTTTATTTGTATACGCTCTTACTTGACTCAATAAAATACTTAGCCCGATTCCAATTTGGATTAGATTCCACAAACTATCCTTTACACCATTAAATCCCCAATAAAGGAATGCTCCAGCGATTATTAAGCTGCAAAAGCTAAAACCTTCAACATATGAATTTTTTTCATACTTCATTTCAATAACCTCTTCGTTACATTATTTTGCAATTTTAAAAATATTTGTTAAGATCTTTAAAAAATTTTTCTTTATCGATTTCTGGAGCAAAACATTTAAAATTATGGCAGAGATAAAAGGTTGTTTTATTTTGAATAAATTTTAAGTCAGATAGGAATTGATCATTGTCTGTGGGTAGCTTTCCTTGAAAGAAATTTAATCTCGGTATATATTTGGAGAATACAATTTTATGGAATTTATCGAATTGGAGCTCGAGTTTTTGTTCTTTTTCTTGTGGAATAATAATTTTTATATCAGTACTTCCAAAAATTAAACGTTGTAGAGAAATGAAATATGTAGCGTTTCCAAGTGGTGAGTTTTTTGCTTTATTGTATAATTTTTTTAAGATACCCTCTGCGAGATCGAAGAATTTCAATTTATTAAACCAATAATGCGCTTGTAATAGATTTTCCGCCATAACTGAATTTGAATTCGGCAGTGGAGCATCAAATAATAATTTAGGTCTGGTAATAATGTCTTTTTCTTTAATATCGCTAAAATAATAGGTATTTCCAGAACTATCCCAGAAATGATCGTGAACGTAAGTCAGAAGTTTTTCGATATTTTTTAGTAAAACCATTTCATGAGTAATATTAAACTCGTCCCATAAAGCTTGAATGAAATAAGCGTAATCATTTAAATTTCCGGATATTTTAGGGAGATCTTCAATGAAAATTCTATAAAGATGTCCTGTTTCTGCATCAAACATAGTGGTTCTTAGAAATTTGGAGATATTGATTGCCAATTCTAAAATCTCATTCGCGAAAGGCTCATTAACAAAAATTTTATAAGCAGAATATAAACCGTGAAGAGTCAAGGAATTCCAAGCTGTAATTATTTTATTATCTAAGCCAGGTTTCACCCGATTTTTTCTTTGGTTTAATAATTTCTGTTTGATACTAGCTAAAATCTCTTTAATTTTATTCAAATCTTTATTAATTTTATCGCCAACACCTTCTAACTCTTGAACTTGATGTAGGATAATTTGATGATCTTCAAAATTTCCGTTTGGAGTAATCTCAAAAACAGAATAGAAAACCTCTTTTTCTTCATCGGATAGGAGTTTATCAAGTTCACTTTTCTTCCAGACATAGTATTTTCCTTCTTTTCCATCCGAATCCGCATCCAAAGTCGAATATAGCCCTTTCTTATCAGCTTTCTTTTCAGCGTGCATATACATATCCCTTTGGATCCATTCAATAATTTCTCTTACAATTTCCTTATATCGAGTTTTATTGAAAAATTGATAAGCTTCAGAATAAGCAACCAGAGCCATTGCATTATCGTATAACATTTTTTCAAAATGTGGGACTAGCCAATATTTATCGACTGAATATCTATGAAATCCTCCTCCAATTTGATCATAAATTCCTCCGCTTGCCATTTTATCAAGAGTTAATTTCACGCTTGAAATTATTTTCTTAGAAGTAGGTTTATCAAAATTTGGGTCTGTCTCTTTTATTTGGCGCATAATCATAGTTAGTGAAGGAAAATTGGGAAATTTCGGCGCGCTTCCATAACCTCCATTTTGTTCATCAAATCCGAGAAGGAATTCTTTTAAAACATCATCATACAACTCTGGATTAAATTGATCGATTTGGATTTGGGATGCTTGAGAACCTCGATTAAAAACATTTAGGATTGCATTGCTTATTTCTTCTCCTGCTTGCTCTACCTTTTGTCTATCAGAATTATACACATTAACTAATTGTGAAAGGAGGTCGGGAAAACTAATAATTCCAAATCGGGAATGTGGAGGAAAATATGTTCCACCAAAGATTGGTTTTTTATCAGGAGTCAGAAAAACGGATAGTGGCCACCCCCCCCTTTTTCCCATTAATTGAACGACAGTTTGATATATATTATCAATGTCGGGGCGTTCTTCCCTATCTACTTTAATTGAAATAAAGTGTTTATTTAAACTTTGAGCAATATTATTGTCTTCAAATGATTCGTGAGCCATAACATGGCACCAATGGCACGCACTATAACCGATCGATAAAAATATCATTTTATTTTCTTTTTTCGCCAGGTCAAATGCCTCAGAACTATATGGATACCAGTTAACGGGGTTATTTTGATGTTGTTTTAGGTAAGGAGATGATTCGCCCTTTAGATGATTCATGATTTAATTAGCTTATTAAGAAATTTTATGTTTTTGATTAAAAAATAAAGGTAAAACTCAAGATATGGCAATATTCCTAAAGCAATTTTTTTTTTAAAGTTCAATCTTTTCCAATAATTAGATAAAAATTGTTGTATGTGAGAAAAAATGAATGTAAAAGATGCAATAGAAAATAGAAGAGCATATCGATCATTAACCGAGATTAAAATAACCGAAGAAATGATAGATGATTTGGGAAAAGCTGCACAATTAATGCCGAGTTGTTTTAATAAACAACCATGGCGATTTGTATTTGTATATAAAGAACCTCAACTCGGAAATATTAAAAACAAGGCTTTAAATGAAGGAAATTCATGGGCAAAAAAGGCTTCGTTGATAATTGCTGTGTTTAGCAAAAATGATTTCGATTGTATAATCAAAGAACGGGAATATTTTTTATACGATACAGGAATGGCGGTTGGTTCGTTAATTCTAAGAGCCACAGAAATGGGATTAGTAGCTCATCCAATAGCAGGTTATGATCCTGGAAAAGTCAGAGAGGTATTAATAATTCCTTCAGAATATAATGTGATCAACTTGATAATAATCGGCAAAAAAGATCCGACTATTCCTAATGATTTTACTCCTTATCAAATTGAATCCGAAAGGAATCGACCTCAAAGGAAACCGCTTAAAGAATTTGTATTTCATAACACTTTTAGTTTTTAATCTGAAATTTTTAAATTTTTTTTCATTCGAGTTTTATATTCATCAAAATCAAACTTATTCACAAAATCAATGCCAATTTGAGCATCTTCCTCAGAAATACTAAGCGGAATATTATTTTGATGACATATATCAATAAATCGCCATAAATTTACTCCTGCAATCTCACTTGCTTTCCCGAAAGAAACTTTTTCTTTTCGATATTCATTTAATGCTGTTTCTATTCGTATCTCTTCTATGGATTTGGATAGTAAATGTCTTATTAAGGTACTCTTATCCATTTTTAGTATTTTTTGAAGTTCTTCAATTTCGTTATTCAAATCTTTTGGGATCACAATTGATAATCGTTCACTCATATTTTTTTCCCTCCTTTAAGTATTTTTCATATAATTCATGCGAAAACCATCCATTTGAAGTATATTTTAATAAATTCCTTTTAAAAATGTTAAAATTGATAGATTTAATTTTTATCAAGAGTAATATCATATCTGCTGTTGTAATTGACACTAGATTTCGTTGCTCTGCCACTAATCTTGCTTTCCGATCATCTAATATTATTATAGTTCCTAATTTTTCTGAAAGTAAAATTGATTCATATTCCCCCAAATGTAAGTATTTTTTTAGTAGGGGATCTTGTTTTTTAATTGAATATCTTAGAATTTTTTTCTCATTAAGGTAGTTTTCCAGTAGTAAAGCATCTGAATAACCATGTTTAATGCCTTGTTCAATAACTTCACTATAAACAGCATCTGATATAATTATATTTTCAAATTTTTTCAGTATGAAATCAATTTTTCCAATTTTTGTTAAATGGATCAAAGGTGATGAATCAAGTATGATCATATATGATATCATATGAAATATACATATATAAATGAATATAAAAAAAATAAATTAGTTTATTCTTTTTTAGGCCAAACCTTTCTAAAAGCGCCTTTTTTCATTCGACAGACTGGACATTCTTCAGGTGGTTCATCCCCATAGTGTAAATGGCCACATATTTTACATCGCCATACAGTCTGCTGTTGCATTCCCCTTCTTGCAGCTTCTTTTACGTCTTCAGCCCGTAATCTTGGTAAATCTTCCATTTTTGGCATAATCGGTTGGAAACCGCCTTTCATCAGGTATTTTAAAACAACCATACGCTGAACTTGATTTGTTCCTTCATAAATCTGTAATAATCGAATGTCTCTTAGGAGTTTTTCTACGGGGAAATATTTTGTATAACCATATCCCCCCAAAATCTGCAGTGCATCGTTTGCGACTTCAAATGCTGCTTCAGTTGTATAGAATTTAGTCATTGATGCCCATAATGTACAATCACGACCTTGATCGGCTTCCCAAGCTGAGCGCCATATCATTAAGCGCGAAGTTTCGACCTTCTGGAACATCTCTGCAATTTTGAATTGAATTCCTTGAAATGCACCAATTGGTTGTCCAAAAGCTTTACGATTCATTGCATACTGCATTGCAAATTCCATAGCAGAACGTGCAGCACCGACTGCAAATGCTCCGATCATTGGACGAGTGTGTGAAAATACATTCATAGCAAGACTAAATCCTTCTCCGCCTTCTCTTCCAAGAACATTTTCAGCCGGAACTCTCACATTATCAAATTTTAGTGCTACGGTGTTTGAACATCTTTGACCCATTTTCGGTATATGATCCATAACTGAGACACCTTCCCAATCGGTTTCAATTACAACACCCACAATTCCTTTATGCCTAAGTTTTCGATCTGCTGTTGCAAAAATTGTTGCATAATCAGCAAAACCTCCATTTGTAACCCAATATTTAGTTCCATTTAGAATGTAATCTTTTCCATCTGGAGTTGCTTTACATCGCATTCCTGCTACATCCGAACCCATTCCGGTTTCTGAAGTGGTGAAACTAATTAGTTTAAAATTTTTAATAATATCTGTTAGATATTTTTCTTTTGCAAATTCATTATTTGATAAAATCAGGGGTTCTTGTCCTAATCCGTTATCAAAAATAGAGGTTGCTAATCCCGGACCACACGACGCAAATTCCTCTACAGCAATGGATGCATCCAACATTCCATGTCCAAGGCCACCATATTTCTTAGGGATACCCAAATTCATAAGTCCCTCTTTATATGCGCGTTCTAGAACAAAAAGAGGCATTTCATCCATTTCATCAAAATACCATGCTACTGGTAAGATTTCGCGTTGAGCAAATTCACGACATTTCATTTGTAATGCTAACTGTTCATCTGTTAGCGTAAAATCAATCATCAGTTTATCTCCTTTTTATTCTTAAAAATATTTCGTAAATTCAAAATTTTTTCAATAAATATAAAACAATGTTTATTGAAGGAGTTAATAAATTTGTTCTTTTAATTAAAAAAGAAGTCAGTAAATTCAATTAAAAATTATAACCTAAGATCCTTAGCCCGATAGGTGTTGTGTTGTTTTATAATTTGAAAATAAAAATCTGCACTAAATTGTAAAATATTTGAATCAAATTCAATGAATATTTGTCGATCTTTGGAATATTTACAGAAATAAAGAAAAAAGGAAGTCTTATAAAAAAATTTTTTTCCAGAAAAACGTAAACTAGCCTGGAAAAAACAATGATTTCATGATTTGGGTGCGCATAATTTAGTGCTTGGATAAAAGTTTGGGGTTAGGGCGGTGTTGAAATGCAAGGACGGCAAATATTTTTCTAAAAAATTAGAGGAAATAAAAAGTAAGTAATTTGTATCCTTATTGACAAGAAAAAATTGAAAAAGGTAACAACAAATTTACAGCTTTTTAGGTATTTTCTTAATTTCATGAGCAAATTCTTTACCCATTTCAAAACCTTTATCTAAATCCTCATCAGTAGGCCCACCTTGAAACTCCAAAGGCTCCAGAAAATCCCATTTCAATTTCTCAGTCATCTGATCGAAGTGTTTTTGCGCGCCTCCAGACCATCCGAAACTCCCAAATCGAAAGACTTTCTTATGCCAAACATGTTTTTGTGCTAATAAAGAAATTAAGTCTTGCATCGGAGGATACATTTGGTATTCATAAGTGGGCATTCCAAATATAAGTCCTGCAGATTCCCAGGCGGATGCAAGAATATACGATTTATCAGCTTCTGGTACTTTATAAATTTCAACATTCACGCCCTCAGAAGCTATACCTTTCAACACTGAACGGAGCATTCTTTGTGTATTTCCATACATGCTTCCAAAAATCACAGTGATTTTAGGCTCAGCGTAATCATTCATATAATTTGCATATACTTTATATCTTTCAACGATTTTTCCGGGATCACCTCTCCATACTAATCCGTGAGAAGGCGCGATTATTTTTATATCCAAAGGTCCTAAAGCATTAATTGCTTTTAAAACAAAATTAGAAAAAGGTCCAACAATATTTGAATAGTATCTTAAAGATTCTTTCTCATAAAATTCATGATTTTCTTCACTGTTTTCATCATCGAAAATTGAACCCTTTAAAGCACCGAATGATCCAAAAGCATCACATGGAAACAGTGTTCCTGTGGAACTATCAAAAGTTGCCATAGTTTCTGGCCAGTGGACATTTGGAATATCATAAAAAGTTAGAACCTTTCCTTGACCTAAGTCAAGCGTATCTCCTGAGCTCACAGCTCTAACTTTATCAGACAAGCCATAATATGCTTTTACTAAAGGTTTGCCTTTTTTAGAAGTGATGATCTCTGCTTTCCCCGAAAGTTCATATAATGCTCGTAAGTTTCCTGTATGATCCGGTTCTAAATGATTTAGAATAAAATAATCAATATCTTTAAATTCTATTCCAATTGATTTTAGTTCATCAAGCATGTAGGAAGTAGCATCAGCCCAATCTCGAACTAAATCGATAATTGCGATTTTATCTCCTTTAACAACGTAGGAATTAATCGTAACTCCATCTGGTATTGGCCATATACCTTCAAATAAATCATTTGTAGAGATATTAGCACCAATCCAAAATACCCTATCTGCAATTTTAGTAGCTTTCATTTTTAACCATTTTTTATATTTTTTGTGAATAAAAAATTATAAAGGACGCCGTTCTGGTATTCCTTGCGTCTCTTTTCCACTATCATAAAATTTTTGTGTTAAATATAACCCACAATAACAATGTCCATATTCTTCTTGATCCGGGATGCAATAATCACACGGGCAAATAATATCCTTATCTTCTTCTTTGATTCCATCCCCATCTCGACAAGGACAGCAGTAGTAACCATGTCTGTTGTAATTTTTATTTAAACCTTCAATAATAGAATCCAAAAACTCAGCATCACGCGTTAATTTCCAACCGTTTTTATTTGCAACCATTTCCACGAATTTTTGTGTATCTTCAATATTTTTTTCCTTTTTTGGTTTTGACATATTTAGTTAATTCTCCTAAATGTTCGTATAAAAATTTTTGTTAATTGTTTTAATACACAATTAATTTATGAAAGGCCACAAATTTCTTCCCAATCGCTTTTTACAAATCCAACAAGAGCTTTTTCATCATTACAAACTAAAAATGGAAAAGCTACCCTTTTATTGAATTTTTTTTCAAGATCTTTTTTGAGTTTAGATTTCTTTTCAAATTCTATTTTATCAATGTAAATATATCTAAATTTAACTTCATTTTCCCTCAGAAAATTCAATCCTCTACGGCAAAATCCACATGTGGATAGGGCAAATACGGTTAAATTATTATCTGCATTTTTACCATCTTCTTCGATAAAGTTAATATCTTCATACATAATTACGTTCAGCCTCGAATAGATAAAAAAATAACGTTATGAAATCTTATTCAAAATAGAAAAATTCATTATTAAAAATAAGTAATATTGTTTATCAAATTACATACATTTGAAAAGATTGTTGATTAAAAATGAAGATAGTTATTATCGGAAATGGAATTGCTGGGCAAACAATTGCGGAAGAAATTAGAAAGCATAATTCAAACCATGAAATAGCTATCATATCAAAAGAACCCTATCATTATTATTCTCGTATATTCCTCCCAAGTTTTCTTATAGGAGAAAAATCTTTAGATAAACTCATTTTACATTCAGATGAATGGTATAAAAAACGCAATATAGCTGTTAAACTAAATAAGCAAATTGACCAGATAGATCGAGTTAATAAAAAGTTACATGTTATTGAAGATGATACTTGGTTAAATTATGATAAACTAGTTATTGCCACAGGAAGTAATGCAAGAAAGCTTCCATTTGGAAATCCCGAAGTAAATGGAGTGTTTACTTTACGAAATGTAGCCGATGCAGATATAATCAGGAAATATATTGATGAAAATAATGTAAAAAAAGTTCTTATTATGGGGGGTGGTTTATTGGGGATTGAACTTGGTTTTCATTTACGAGATCTTCAATTAAATATTACAATATGTGAAATTGCACCATATTTACTTCCTAGGCAATTAGATAGAGGAACTTCGAAACTTCTTCAAAAGTATCTGGAATCTAAAAATTTGGAAATATTATGTGATGTTGCGGTTGAGAAAATTTTGGGAAATGAAAATAGAAAAGTATCTGGAGTTAAATTGAAAAATGGTATGGAAAGAAAATTTGATTTAATTCTTCAACAAATGGGAATCATTCCCGAAATCTCTCTAGCTCAAAAATCAAAATTGCAAACTGAACGAGGAATTGTTGTAAATGAATATTTACAAACCAGCGACCCCGATATTTATGCAGTTGGTGATTGTGTTCAATTTAATGGTAAAATCTGGGGGATTATTCCTGCAAGTAGGGAACAAAGTAAATTAGCTGCAGAACATATTTTAGAATTAAATCCTGAACCCTATCAAGGAACTTTCTGGAATACGCGTTTAAAAATAGCGGGAATAAAATTAACTTGTTTAGGAACTCCTAATGAAGATGAAGAAAAAGAAACCACGCTTATCGAATCAGTTAATGAAGAAAAATATATATGTAGAAAAGTGCAGATTGAAAATAATCAAATAAAAAGCGCTATTCTCTTAGGTCCAGGCAAAGATAATTTCTTCGTGAAAAATTTAGGGAAAAAAGTGGATTTGGATGAAGTAAAAAGGAAAGTTAATGAATAATATTTAATTTTTTACTCAATCCATTACTTCATATTCTTCTTTATAAACACCAATTCTTTTTAAATATTCCAAAATGAAAAGGCAGATTTCGTCATCAAATTTCAGATAAATACTTAAATTTGTTTTACCTTTTTGAATCTGTTCTTTGAACATCAAATAGAATTTATCCAAAATTTTTACCGCTTCTTCTTCTAGATGATCTTTGATCATATTTGGGCGGAAAAAAGACACTATAATAAGGTCATACTTGGAAACAATGTTTATTTCTACGTTTATACCTTCAATGTAAATTCGCTTTATCTGACCTACGTTTTCCTCACCAAACATTGAGAGAGCGGCTATGAAATTAGAAATTAAATCAATTTTCATTTTTGGGTCGATTTGGTAGGAAAACAGAATGTCACCGCCTTTTTTACATATGAACATTCCTAATATATATTTCCTTAAAATCTTTTGGACAAATTTGCATTGTTTTTCTGTTAAATTCTTTGGTTTAAATCTATTGAAAACTAGATTTGGATTATTATCTGCTAAATTGTTCATATTTATTCAAATTCTATTCAAGATTTTCTTCTTTCTTAAAGATTTCAATTGCTAATTTTTCAAACATATCGTCTACGTTTTCCCCAGTTTTGGCTGAGCATTCAACAAAAAGAAATCCGTGTTTGATTGCGTAATTTAGCCCTTCTTGCCTGGAAACCTTTCGTTCTAAATCGGACTTATTTCCAATCAGTAATGTAGGAACCTTACCTAAGTTCTCTTCCAAATCTGAAACCCATTTATCCAAATTTTTAAAAGATAATACATTGTTAATGTCGTAACATATTAAAGCACCTTTCGCATCTTTAAAATAAATTCCCCTGATTTTATCATACATATCCTGTCCTGCAGCATCCCATACATTCATTCTAGCGGTAAAACGGTATGTCCCTGAAAATAGTAAATCTGTGCTTAAATATGATGTTTTAATTTCTTTAGTGCCGAAATCCACTCCCAAAGTTGTTTTAAGGTCCTTTTTGAAATAATTATCTGTAAATCTAACTTTGATTGCTGTTTTACCTACTGCAGTATCTCCAATTTCAATTATTTTGAAGGAATAATTACTTCTTAACAGGGTTTTTGCTTCATTATTTGCCCAACTATCAATATCATCTCCAGTAATAAGAGTAGGTGAAAGATCACTTATCTCCTTAAGTTTTAAAAAATAGCCATCCACATATGTATCATATTTCATACTCTCTAAGGCTTTTTCATTAAATGTTTCAATTTTTCCAGAGCAAGGTGCATTTAGAGTGGTTACCCCTTGTTCAGAAGCTATTGCCACAAATGGTAGGCCTACTTTAATCTCATCTTCAACTAATAAGCTAATATCTGTGGGGTTATGTAAGAACGCGTACCCAATTTGATCTAATCCAATTATTTTTTTCTTTAAATTAAGGTAAACATGTTGATTTTTACTATAATATAATTCATCTGGTAGATCATAACGACCATCTGCTATAGTTACCATTTTTTTTTATCTCCGTATGTATATTTTTTAGTATTAATATAAATATTATTTTACTTTTATCCGTTCTAATATGTTATCCCAAAATTCATTATGAAAATCAGGATTCACCAATAACACTTTCTTCATCTTGACTTTTTCGATTTCAGGGATTTTATTGCCGAGTCTAAGGGGTAGATTATCTCGATCCAGATTATCTCCATCTAATTTCATTGAAATCGCATCAAAAGGGCATAACGTCATGCATACGCCACAAAAAACACATTTTAATGATTCTTGGAAAAAGGGAACGCGCTCTTTTCTGTGAACTTTCTTTCCTTTGGGAATTTCTGGTTTGAATAATGCATCTTTTGGGCAAGCTTTCACACATTGATAACATGCAGTGCATTTCTTAAGATCAAAAATTAACTCTGTTGTGCGATTTATATACTCGATTTTTGTTTTTCTCATTGATAGACTAGTAGATTCTTCAACTATTGGCCATTTCATTGAATAAGAGCCTCCTCAAGTTTTTTAAATTCTTTTGCAGCGATTTTTTTGCGAGAATTGGGTCCAATTTTCTTCAATTCGGACACATATTCTTTAATATGTTCGGTAAATTCTGCTCCTTCACTGGCACTAATATGCCAGAACTGAAAACGTTTTGGATTCATCCCGTATTCTTCAATAAATTTATTAAATACTGAAAATCTTCTTACCGCTTTTTCGTTTCCCTCTAAATAATGGCAATCTCCTAAATGGCAAGCCCCAATTATCACACCATCAGCCCCATTTTTTAAAGCTTCAATTGCATATCTGGGTTCCATGCGTCCCGAACACATTAAACGAATTATTCGAACATCAGCTGGACGTTGCATTCGACTCACGCCTGCTTGATCACTCCCAGTATAAGTACACCAGTTACAAGCAAAACAGACAATGTAAGGCTCAAAATCACTATTTTTAACCATTTTAATCACCTAATTTTTGATAATATAATTCTCCCATGGTTTTAATGCCCTTACTTCACTCAAGATTTGATTACGTGTAAAATGATTCTGAATAATTGCATTTGAAGGGCAACTTGCGACGCATACTCCACAACCTTTGCATTTGATTGCATTTATATCTGCAGTGTTAGTTATTTCATCAAAACTTATTGCATCATATGGGCAAAGTTGGATACATGATCTGCACCCCGAACATATTTCTGGTTGAACCATTGAATAATAGGGTTCAATTTCAACTTCACCTGATGCCATGAAATTATCCGCACTGCTAGCTGCTGCTTTAGCCTGAGCTACTGAGTCAGGTATATCACGAGGTGCTTGGCATGTACCTGCAATAAAAACTCCCATTGAGAGCGAATCTACTGGTTTAAGCTTAGGGTGTGCTTCCATGAACATTCCATCTTCTGAACATTGAACACCGAAAAATCTACCAACTACATCTGCATCTTTTCGAGCTTCAATTGCTGTTGATAGAATTAGCATATCAACTTCAATCTCATATTTTTCAGCGAGTAAACTATCATTTCCCCGAACAATTAAGGATCCATCATTTTTCTCGAAAACATCTCCAATTCTACCCCTAATAAAATTAATGCCATATTCTCTTGCTGCAATTTCATAAAATTCTTCATATCCTTTTCCAAATGCTCTTATATCGATATAAAATATAAATACTTCCGAATCTGGATATTTTTCTTTATATTGCCTTGCTTGTTTCATTGCATACATGCAACATACTCGGGAGCAATATTTATGAGTGTCTTCATGAAAATCGCGCGAACCCACACATTGTAAAAACGCAATTCTTCTTGGAGTTTTATGATCTGATGGTCTTATTACTTTACCAAGAGTTGGACCGGTGCTAGAGAGTAAACGTTCCATCTCAATAGCGATTAGCACATTTTTATATTTTTGGTATCCATAACGATATAGTTTGGAAGGATCAAAAATATCATTGCCTGTGGCGATTATTATTGATCCGACTTTTAAATCTATGATTTCATCTTCTTGATTAAAATCTATAGCATTTACATCACATGCATCAACACAAAGCTTACATTCAATGCATGAATCTATATCAATTGTATACTGTGCAGGAATTGCTTGAGGAAATGGGACATAGGCAGCACGCCGATAACCCATATTATAATCAAATTCGTTTGGAACAGTAATAGGACAAACCTCGCCACATGCTCCGCATCCTGTGCATATCAAATGGTTTATTTTTCGACTCTTTTTTCTTACTTGAACATCAAAATTTCCAACATTTAAATCAACATTTTCAATTTCAGAATATGTAAGAAGATCAATATTTGGGTGTCGTCCAACTTCTACCATTTTTGGAGTAGTAATGCATGCAGAGCAATCCATTGTAGGAAAAGTTTTATCAAGTTGAGCCATGTGACCTCCTATTGTAGGTGTTCGCTCTACTAAATGAACTTTATATTTATTTGCTAGATCCAGTGCAGCAAACATTCCAGTAATCCCTGCTCCAACAATTAATGCTTCTTGTGTTACTTTAACTTTTTGTCTTATTAAGGGTCTATCATTCGATACCTTTGCAACGGCCATCTTAACATGATCTTTTGCAATTTCCATAGCACCTTTATGATCCCTCAAATTTACCCAGGATGCATGTTCGCGAATATTTGCTTGTTCAAAAAAGAATTCATTAAAATTATTCTCGCGTAAGACTCTTCGATATGTTTCCTCATGCATTAGAGGGCTGCAAGCAGCTACAACTACTCGGTCAATTTTTCCCGATCTTAAATCCTCTGCTATTAAATCTTGTCCTGCATTGCTGCACATGAATTTGTAATTTTTTGCTAAAGCAACATTGGGAATATGTTTTGCATATTCGGTAATTTCATCCATATCAATAACATCAGCAATATTTTTCCCGCAATGGCAAATATATACTGCAACTCTAGGTTTGGGCTTCTCTAAACTCATTATTTTTTACCCCCCTTTGTAGTAGTTTTTTTTTTTGGTTTCGCTTTTGGTTTAATATTTTGCACTTGATTATCTAAAGGAATGGATTCAATTTTTTTCAGCAACTTATCGAATGGAACAAATGGTGAAATCCCTTTTAGATCTTCGGGTTTTATCATTCCAAGATCTTCTGGTTCATATCCCATTGCTAATCCTAAAAGTTGGGTAATAAAAATAACCGGAATTCTAAACTCTTCTTCTCCATCATCTAAGAACTTGGAAACTTCAATCTGACCTAGATCAAACTGTAAATGACAAAAAGGACAGCACACTACAATGCAATCCACTCCGACTTTACGAATTTGACGTAATTTTTCTATTGTATATTGAAGACTATTATCTTTAAACCCAGTTCTTAACGAACCACCAGCCCCGCAGCACATTAGCTTTTCTCGATAATCAATTGATTGGCATCCGATTGTCTCAACAACCTCATCAAAGAATGTAGGATTATCAGGATCCTGTCCAAAAAGCTGAGTGGTTGCTGGCTTAAGAATATGGCAACCGTAATGAATTGCTACCCGTAAATTAAGTGTTTTTTTAACTAAGGATTTTAATCTCTCCAATCCAAAATCAAAATAAAGCACATCCATTATTTGGCGCACATTAACGTTCCCATCAAAATGAATATTCTTTTCTGCAAGAATTTTATTAATTCTTTGATTGATATCAGGATTTGATTTCATTTCATGTTCTACTTCATGTAATGTGCCAAAACAGCCGTTACATAGTGTCAATAATTCGGTTGTTTTATTATTTTGGGCGATTGTCAAATTTCGAGCACCTAATGTTAGCCAAAGTGCTTTGTCAACAGACCTAAACACTCCAGGCGCAGGACAGCATGTAGCTCCATTCATATCTATAAGTTCTATCCCCAGTTTGGCAAAAACAAAGCGGGTTGCGCGCTCGATCATAGGATAACGATTAGGAATAACACACCCTAAATATAAAGAATATTTTAAGTCTGAAAAGGGTCTTTCAATCAGTTCTTCCTTTGGGTGCTCCTTTTTTTGCTCTTTAATTTCTGTCATTAATTCTCATCATCTCTTCATTTCAAAGGTTTTCGATTTTATTTCTAAGTGTTTTTAATTATTATTTGATTTTTCACTAAGTTGATTTGATATTATCAGCTATCAGTTAATTAACGATACGGTATACGTGCATTGAATTTGATTTTATCGAGTAAAGTAAAAAGCTCATCCAAAGCTTCAGGGAAACTGTGAACTGTCGGAGGTATTTTTTTCAATTTATGGTATTCTCGTAATTTTGCCCATTTCGAATCCGGTCCTCCCAGAGGAACTGCATGCCCCGTATTTGTTAAATTTTTAATGACATTTTTTAAATTATCCGGTAAATATCCTTCACGCACTGCCATGTTTCTCAATCTCAAGATTACATTGGTAACTGGAATGGTTCTTGGGCACCGCTCATAACAATTAAAACAAGTAGTACAATACCAGATATCTGGTTCTGAAAGAACTGATTGGACCCCCGCCAAAGCTTTTCTCATTATTTTTCTTGTGATTAAAGCTGTAAAGCTACCACTTGGACAAACGGCAGAACACATTCCACATTGCATACAACCTCGAATTTTCTTCAACTCTTCATCTATGGAAATTTCATCTGCGTAGTCTCCGCTATAATTTATTAATTTTTGGGTCATATTATCAACCAAAAGAATTTTTTTAGACTTTCAATGGGTTTTTAATTTTTTTTATTTTAAATTATTAAGTAAAAATGAAATCTTAAAAATTAAAAGTTATAACCTATTATAAGCCAGCAAATGAATCCGTGCCAAGAGACTTAGCTAAAACCAAGCATAAGTTACTCGGTGTTGAAGAAGATGAAGACGACGAAATTTGGGAAATTTACTTTGAATGTGTAAAGTAAAAAATCAAAAAAATGGATCTGATCCATTGAATTAATTCAGATTCTTTTTTTCTATTTACCTCATTTTTCATCAAAACTCTTCTTTTAAAACCAGAATTACTACATTATTTCGGATTGGTAATTATTGTCAAGGAATCGCCCTTCCCTCCGTAAGAGAAAAAAGATATGAATCCTAAAATACAATTGTTGATTTAGATTTCCATTCCGC
>JAUWOE010000193.1 GCA_030612265.1 Promethearchaeum sp. | reverse complement strand
AAATCAGTAGAGAATGAAATTTCCTTCTTCTTTTCTGAGAAATAATATTTAAAAAACCACATGAAAAGACAATAATAGAAAATAGTTTGGGTATTATTTTTGAGCATTTTCATAAACATGTGTGTACCCGGCTCCACGAGGGAGTCCGAACATCCCCTTTTTGGTCATTGGTGCATGAAATTCTCCTTTTGCCCATGGGGCGGGAAATTTCTGGAAAATGGTTGTAGCAACTAAGGCGAATGTTTGGGTGAATACATAAAGCCAATAATTTCCATATAATACCAAAAAGAGTAAGCAGAGCCCCACATTTGGAATATGAGATACTAATGTCTTAAGTTTGATCGATTTCGGTGTATCATGTTCGGGACTGACATACACATCCCAAAAGTAATCATGCACAACGTACTGCCATATACCCATAGAGACAAATGACACCAAATACACCACCCACAGTGGAAATTCATTCATATTCCATATATGATAGAATGAGAGTAAAACCTGCCCTGTACTTAAACCCCATATTGTTCCGAAAACCAATCCAGCACCAATATAATATTTCCGGTCAAATGTGAGAGTCATTTTCGCCCATAAAATCCAGTATGCTATAAATATATAGAGAAAACAAAGACTAATCAGCACAATCCACAAAGTATTGGACATTTGATGCGGGGTTGCTATGGGTTGCATAACAATTGTTTCCGCGGTTCCTGTCCATACAGATATAAGATTACAAAAAGTAAAGTAAATCATTGCCCGGGTCCAAGCAGCTCCGGGTTTCCAAGTTGTAATTGAAAGTGTTCGATATTTCACCAGATAAAACACAAACATCATACTTCCGAAGAATACCAATCCGATGGTGTAAAATCGTAACATACTTGACCACTAGGCCCCGTTAGTTTTTAATTTTTTGGGCTGAAGTAATTTGGGGAATTTAACAAATTTTGAAATAAGAAAAAAGTTGCATTTTAGATATTTACCAAAGTAATTAGGATAAGTGTTAGATACACGCTGTTTGTTACTACTGGTAAAAATAAGTCTTGACTCTTTTGATAAAATTTTCCAGAGATAACATTTACCATGGAAATTAAAGGGATCAACGGAAAGAGAAACTGAATGTTGAACCAACTTTGGAATATGAGAAGTGAAATCAATACTAAAAATGCTATCGGTACAAAATACATTGCGAATATTGATAATTGACCTCGGAATCGCTGCTTTTTAGTATCATAACCTATTCCACGAAGCACTATTGGCTGGAAAAATTGTGCGAAGCTAAATTGAGTGATGAATATTATCGCAAAAAATATCACTGCCCACCCCCATTTTGTTGAACTCGGAACTATACCGAAGATATATCCGATGGTCAAGCTAAGTATAGTGTATAAAATGGCACCGAATATAAGTCCAAGTATGAAATTTTGTAGTCTGGCAGATTTGAATAAATTAAAATAGTAATCTTTCAATTTTACATTATTTTTCCGAAGAATATAGAGAGAGTAAAATAGTGTTGCTATAGAAGGCCCCATTAATAAGGCAGAAAAGAGAACCATATAAAACATCGGGACGGGAAGCAGAGGTAGTGCGAACACTATACACGGAATGGACAAGGGAGGAACAAACACCCAGTACATTCGAATTATTTTGCTTAATTTTGATTTATCTTGAATTATTTTCCCTAAATAAAGGAATCCCTCTGGATTGGATTGTTTATTTATTTTTGATATAAGGATTCCTGTACCTAGAAGAAAGACATAAAATCCTGATATACTCGCAATTAAAACACTCAAGAGGAGTAGAAAATAATTTGTAAAATTGGAATCGAGGTCAGATTCTCCATTTAATGCTTGGAGAAACCAAAATCGAATTTCCCGGACATTTTTATAACTATACGGAGCAATTAAATGATCTGTTTTTGCTAATGAAACCTGTAATGCGGTACCATCTGTAAAAGACCCGTAAATATGGTTTGTTTCGATATCTTCTCCAGAAATCCCGGTTTTATTTTCCATATACTCAAGGACGCTGGAATAACTGAATGCTTCATCCCATATTCCATGAAGGATTAAGAGATTGGGGGTTGAATATTGTGCCCTTCCTCCTGCTGCAAGACTTACCATTGCCCTAAAATCGGTATCGTTGTCCAATAATCTAAATCCGGCACCTCCGCCCATGGAATACCCGACATATCCCAAATTAGTCATATTAATATCCCCCCTTATTGCAAGAACTTCCTTCACAGCCAGAATATCGGATGTTATATCTCCCTCGTCGATGGATCCTCCACTTCTTCCATGACCGCGAAAATCTAAAGCGATGGTTACAATTCCCTGACCCGCAAGATCGAGAGCAATAGTTCTCATGAAATTTTTATTTACCATTACTCCATGACCGAGAATAACTGCTGTTTTCATTGAAAATTCTTCAGTTTTTGGTTCAAAGACATCGTAGACAATTCTTACTCCATCCGAAGTGAAAGTTGATTGATTATAGGTTCGTTTAATGTTCGTTGGAAAGATTAAAAACATCCCAAGTGAACTAAGAAAGAGAACCGATAACATTCCGATGGTCAAATATTCATTACGATTTCTCATTAAATCTAAGTAAGATGCAATCGCAGAAAAAAGATCCCTCTTTTAAAAAGTGGCATTCCAATTTTTGCCGAAAAAAAGAAGTTACATGAAAACTTATTAACTTTTTCATTTTTTTATAATAAGATTTTAATTGATAAAAAAACTAATACGTACAATTGATTAATTATCAAATTTTTGTTTGATTTTTGTATAAACTATGAAATGAAACTTTGTTATAAAAATTTTTAAAATGAATTAAAATGAAAGGAATACAAAATAAGGTATTAATAATACTTCTTTTATCTACGGCTTGTATGGCATCTTATGGCTCTACAAGACGAAGATGTCGTGACTTTAAGAAAGAGGATGTGTTGGAACAAGGCACACGGAATACAATCTATGAATTGATAGATAAAAATCCGGGGCTACATTTCAGAAAAATCTGTAGAATTCTGGACAAAAAGATGGGTGTAGTACAGTACCACATTGGAGTCTTGGAAAAAATCGGATTGGTGCGCTCGATTCGTGATGGTCGATATAAATGCTTTTTCGCTTCAAATCGGGAAGAGGATAAAAATATTTCTCCTGATGATCGTGATCCAAAAATGCAAATGCTCCGTGAGACTATAATCACATCATTACGACGAAAAACGCCAAAAACTCTGATTACTTATTTAGCCACCGAAAAAATCGCATCCCATCAAAGTTTATCAACCATTGCTAAAGTATCTCCACAAGCAATAACGTTTCATACACAGCGTTTACAGAGTTTCGGTATAATTGAGTCACAGAAAGAAGGCAGGCAAAAATTTTACACGCTTAGCCCGAGCGCGAAGCAAATTACTGAGAATCTAATGAAATAGGAAATTCTCTCGTTTTTTACTCTCCTATTTTTTTTCTAATATTAGATCTTCAAAAAAAGCGCGATTTTTTAATCGTTTTAAAATAATCATAAATAATGTAAATAAATAAGTGAATACAAAAAATGAATGCAAATACAAAAAAAAAAACTCAATCATCAAAAAAAACTGTTAAAAAAACACCTAAAAAAGTAGTTAAAAAAAATTCAAAGAGCAAAATTCAAAATGCATTACCAGATATTGAAGAAAATTTTAGTGAATGGTTTAATGAAATCATATTCCAAGCAGAAATTCTTGATTATCGATATAATCTTAAAGGATGCGGTGTCTGGTTAGGCTATGGATTCAAAATTCGCAAGAAATACTTAGAAATTATGCGAGATTTACTTGATAATACTCCGATTCCCCATGAAGAAATGCTTTTTCCTTTATTGGTTCCTGAAGATCAATTTGCCAAAGAAAAAGAAACGGTGAAAGGATTTGAAGATCAAGTTTACTGGGTTACTCATGGAGGATTAACTCCTTTAGATGTCAAATTAGCCCTTCGTCCTACTTCCGAAACCGCAATGTATCCAATGGCTAGTAAATGGATACGGTCGCATCAAGATTTACCATTGAAAACCTATCAAATTGCTAATATGTTCAGGTTTGAGGGAAAAAACACGCGCCCATTAATACGGGTTCGAGAGATTACTACATTTAAAGAAGCCCATACATATCATGAATCAAAAGAGGATTGTGCGGCACAAATTCGAGAAGCTGTTTCTATTTACAAAAATATATTTGACTCACTAGGTGTTCCGTATCTTATTACCCAAAGGCCAAAATGGGACACATTTCCAGGAGCAGATTATACTATAGCTTTCGATTGTATTTTTCCACAAACACGCAAAGCTCTACAAATTGGGACAATTCATAATTTGGGGCAGACATTTTCAAAAACATTTGATATTAAGTTTGAAACGATAGATGGTAATCAAGAATATGTTTATCAAACATGTTATGGTATAAGCGAACGCGGAGTAGCTTCTTTAATTGCCATCCACGGAGATAATAATGGATTGAAATTGCCACCTAAAGTTGCACCAATAGAAATCGTCATTGTCCCAATCCTTTTCAAGAATAAAGAGGATGATGTCATGAAAGTTTGCAATGATTACTATAAAAAGTTAAAGAAAGAAGGCTTTAAAGTTAGATTGGACAACAGAAAAATTAGTTCAGGACGTAAATACTTTCATTGGGAAATGCGCGGTGTTCCTATCCGTGTCGAAATCGGGCCTAAGGATATATCCAAAAATCAAATAGCGGCAGTTCGGAGAGACGTTAAAGGGAAAAATTTCATTCCAATCGATGAATCGGTAAAATATCTTAGTAATTTATTAAAAGATATTCAGGAAAGTCTTCATAAATCTGCTAAGAAAAGACATGATGAATTAATTTTCCGCACCAATGATTTGGAGGAAGCGATTGATTTTGTTGATAAAAATAAGGGCATTGTCGAAATTCCTTTTTGTGGTGAAGAGGATTGCGCAGAAGCAATAGAAAAAAGGTTAGATGGTCTTAAATTTTTAGGAATTCCTGATAGATATTTACCGGTATTAAATGAAAGAGTTAAAAAGGAAAAAGAGATATATTGCAGCCATTGTATGAAACCAGTAACTCAATTTTGGAGAATTGGGAGATTATATTAGGTTTATACTAATAGTGCAGTTTTTTTTTATTAATTTTTTTTAAAATTCTAGCATTTATCTTTTTCTTGAAATTAAACTACCATCTTTTTGACCAAAGTAAACTTTTTCAGTCATTTCAATAAATAAACCAGTCTCAACAACTCCAGGAAACATTTTTATTTTTTGGTTTAGCATTTTTGGATCCGATATCTCTCCAAAATCAACATCCAAAATAAAATTCCCATTATCTGTAATTAGTGGGCCTACTTTCTTTTCTGCTAATCTCAAGACAGGAGAACCTCCCATTTTTGCCATCTTTTTCATTAGAGCAACATAAGCCATGGAGACAATTTCAATAGGAATTCCTTTCTTCCACTTTTCGCCAAGAATTTTAGAATCTTTTCTATAATCAGCGACAATAACTAATTTCTCAGAATTGCTAGCAATGATCTTCTCTTGCAGAAGACAGCCACCTCCTCCTTTTATTAAGTTTAAATTCTCATCAACTTCATCTGCTCCGTCAATATCCACATCAATTTTAGGGTATCGACTTAAATCACCTAATGTTAAACCTCCATTTACAATTAGTTGGGTAGATTGGAAAGATGTAGGAATACAAATTACTTTAAGCCCTTCATTTTTCGTTCGTTCTACTAATCGATTGACTGCATAGACCACTGTTGATCCACTTCCAATGCCCAATATCATTCCATCTCTAACAAATTCGTCTACAGCAGCAACTCCTGCTCTTTTTTTAGCAATTTCTATTAAATTATCCACTTTTTTTTTCACTTTCTCTACTTCTTCTACAATATGAAATTGTATGGATAAATTAAAAAAATTTTTCTGAATTGATGTTAATAATTATAATATGGATTATAAAATCAGATTGGCTGAAGTTCTTTCAGAAATTCTTGATAATTCGGCAGTTCCTATTCAGTTTTTAACCCAAATAATAAAAAAAGCGAAAAAGAATATTGACGCAGATTTCGCTATCAATTGTTTTGCTCTAAAAAAATATTTAAAACAAGACGGTCTTGAAATTGCCAAAGAAATTCATAAATCATTTTCCTCAAATTTCCTCAATCAAAATCCTTTCATTCAAACAGTTTTAATAGATGGCCCTTATCTAAACTTTAAATTTAATAAAAAAATAATTGCTAAGGAAGTAATGATGCAAATTTTTAAAGATGTTAATTCTTATGCATCATCAAATTTTGAAATAAAAGAAAAGCCAGAAAGAATAGTTATAGAATATCCAGCACCCAATACTAATAAACCATTACATCTGGGACATATCAGAAATATGCTATTAGGGCAGACACTTTCCAAAATTAATCAGTGTGCCAAGAATGAAGTCTTTCAAGTCAATCTTCTTAATGATAGGGGAATTCATATTTGTAAAAGTATGTGGGCTTACGATAAGTATGGTGAAAATAAGAATCCAAAAAGTGAAAATGAAAAATCTGATCATTTTGTTGGCAATTATTATATAAAATTCAGTCAAGAAGAATCCCGTCTGAAGAAGTATGTCCAAAAAAAAATTAATTTATTGGAATATGAATTAAAAAAGAATCCTGAAGATCAAAATCTTGATGTAATTCAAGATTTAAGAAAAAATATTGATCGATCTAAATATGGAATTCTCCAAAAGGAATTAAAAGATATGCTCATTGCCTGGGAAGAAGAAAATAAAAAAGTGAGAAATTTATGGCGGAAAATGAATGATTGGGCAGAAAAAGGATTTAACCAAACTTTTGAAACCTTCAAAATTCATCATGATAAAACGTATATTGAAAGTAATATCTACAAGAAAGGTAAAAAAATTGTAGAGAATGGAATTAAAAATGGAATTTTTGAAAAACTGGATGATGGTGCCGTTATAATTAATTTTAACAAGAAAAAATTGCCCAAACGTAAAGTTTTAATCCGAAAAGATGGAACAAGTTTGTATATCACTCAAGATCTTCACCTTGCATATCAAAAAATGGAAGATTTTAATTATAATAAGTCGATTTATGTAATCGCAAATGAACAAGATATGCAACTTCGGATATTATTCGAAATATTGAATAAATTAGGATTGAAAGCGGAAAATATCCATTATAGTTATGGAATGATAAACCTAACAACTGGAAGAATGAAATCTAGGGAAGGAACTGTTGTGGATGCTGATGATATAGTCGAAGAATTAAAAACATTAGCAATGAATGAAGTTAAAAAAAGATATTTAAATCTATCGAAAAATGAAATGG
>JAUWOE010000194.1 GCA_030612265.1 Promethearchaeum sp. | reverse complement strand
GGAACCATAGGGTTAATAATTAGTGTAGGAACAACAAACCCAATTAACAAACCGAGAATTGTGAGTAAATTTTTATATTTATTTGCTCTACCTCGCTCTTTTTCATTTTTAAACATCTCAGGAAATAGAGAAAGTTGATTTATGCTAAAAACGGTATAGATTAAATCATAAAGCATTATAATAACAATCATATATATTCCATTAACTATTTCAGAAGTAGGTCCAATTCCCCAGAATTTTGGTGGTGTAAATAAAAAGATGTTAATTAATGCAAATGGTACAAATGAAACTATAATCCAAAAACGCCTTCTTCCGTATTTGCTCTTAGTGCGGTCACTAATTGGGCCGAGTATTGGGTCGTTGAGAGAATCCCAAATTGCAAATATAATAAATGAAGTTGCCAATATTGTTAATCCCACATCAACTACCGCAAAGTAATAGGTAAAAATTAAGAATTGGAACGCTTGGTGGGACATTTGGTCTGTCATGGCACCAAATCCAAAAGCCATAGTTGTTTTAGCTGAATACCTTGGTTGCTTGTAATCTGAAGAGACACTATACGTAGTTTGAATATTTTCTTCCATTATAATCACTTTTTTAGAGGGTTAGTTTTTTTGAAATCTTTCGATTAAACCCTTCGTTGTTTATATAAATACCTTTTGATAATTAAATAAGGATCGTTTTAAAGTATCAAATAAACTACAAAAAGGGGAAAAAAAAGAAGAAAAATAAATTTGATTATAAATCTTTTTTGCAGAAAAACCAATCTACGCATTCATAACCTTCTTTCATGCGCTTTTCTGCGTCCTGTTGTGTTTTTGGTGGAGGAACAATAACTTTATCTCCCGGTTTCCAATTTGCTGGTGTAGCTACATGATGTTTGTCCGTTGTTTGTAGAGCATCAATGATTCTTAAGATTTCTTGCATATTTCTACCATTTGAAAGTGGGTAATATAACATAGTTCTGAGTATTCCTTTTGGATCAATTATAAATACTGTTCGAATTGTTTCAGTCGAGCTTTGACCCTTATGTATCATTCCAAATTTCTTTGCAACACTCATATCAAGGTCTGCAATTATTGGGAAAGGAATTTCAACACCAAATTTTTCCTTAACTGTTCTAACCCATGAAATATGGGAATATACGCTGTCAATACTTAGACCTAATAATTCAACATTTCTCTTTTGTAATTCTGGGTAAATTTCTGAAAATCCAATAAACTCTGTAGTGCATACAGGAGTAAAATCAGCTGGATGTGAAAAAATAATTAACCATTTTTCTTTGTAGTCGGATAGCTTTTTAATTCCATGGGTAGTTACAGCTTCAAATTCTGGAGCGGGTTCACCCAATAAAGGCATTGTAACTATATTTTTATTTTCTATTTCTGAAGTTTGTTCCATAATAATCATTTTTTTAATTTTATTCATTCTTAATCTCTAATTAAGAATAATTATTAATAAAGAATTATTATTAATAAATATGATTATTTTAATAAATTTTAATTAAAAATTATTTTTAATTAGGGTTATTTTTAAATATTTTTAAAATCTTAAATCCTTAACTTTAAAAAATGGTTAATAACATGGAGAAACAGCAAATCATACAACTTTTACATGAAAATGGATTAAAAGCGACACTTCAGCGCCAAATAATTTGTGAATACCTTTTTAATACAGATGAACATCCAACAGCAGAACAGATTATGCAGAAGATAAGCGAGAAATATCCCACGATAAGCATTGCAACCATTTATTCTACTTTAAAAAACCTTAAAGAAAAAAAAATAATCCATGAATTGGAATTTAGTAATAAACTACCATCGCACTTTGAACCGAATACAAATCCTCATATTAATATAATTTGTCCAAAATGCCATGATATTTTAGATTTTGAATCGGAAACATTTACTAAATTCTGGAAATTAATAGTTCAGGAAATAAACCGTTCCCCTGAACGCCATGTTATCGATATTTACGCACTTTGTGAAAAATGTCAAGTAAAAAAATAAATCTCATCAAATATAAAAAAAAATTTTCTAAACTTTTTTTTCAAATTCTCTGAATATTGGCGGGATTCCTTCAGAACTCGATACTTTTGAGAATTCCCTTCCTAAAATACCCATCATATATTCCCGATTGGACTCATCGGTTTCCATATATATAAATCTCCCTTTTGGTATTTCATTAGCGATTTTTGGATAATCTCGATTATCATGAATGAGATCGTTTGTTGCATTAAAAACAAATACTTCATCATCGATTTTTGATAAATTACCGAATAATTCAAAATGTCGACATTGAAAACCTGCTCTTTTCCATTTCCACATAACTGCTTCTTTTATTAAATCCTCTGCTCGTTGTTTTTGAACTTTTTCTGTCATTTTTCTAAGCCGTAACCATTTTAACAGCGGTTTCATTAAATAAAGAAGCCAAATTGGAAGAAGAGGTCCAACATAATCGAGCATCCACTGAGGATACCATAAGCGATGCATAGGGTCTATTGGGACAATTGTCGGTGCCTTGATAGATTTATCCATCAATCCCTGTAAAATTACCGCTCCGCCCCAACATGCCCCCATAATAATGAAATCTTTACCACCATTAAGTCCTAAAAAATTCAGGGCATCCCCGACATCCTTGGCTTTCTGATTCATTGTAAACTTTGATTTAAATCTTTTAATCCTGCTAGTCTTCTTTTCTCTTGTTTCTATATAGAAAAACTCTATTTTCTCATGTAATACCTCATAAAAATCTTTAAAATTGCGAGGAATTACACCCCATCCAGGGATAAAAACCAAAGGTCTTATTGAAATTTTATTTTTGGGATTTACGTGAATAACCCGAATTTCTCCATCATCAACTGGAATATAGATTATTTTTCTTGTTCCTCCATCTTCTACAGAAAAATCAGTAAAATTTCTTGCCGTTTTTGTTTCATCGAGCATTTCTTGAATAAAATGCTCTTGATCTGCTGAAATTGTCAATAAATTATTCATCTAAAACAGTCTGTTTATATTTTTTAATTGATTATGTTTAATTTTGGGGAAAAAAAATGAAAAAATTGTCATTATTGACGGCTTAACCGTGCTTCTTTCAGTTCTTTTTTCATTTTGGCTAATTTATCACCATGTAACGGATAGAACAACAGCAAAACAATAACTACAAAATTTGCTATCATTCCGACTGGAGTCATTAAAATCTTTAAACCAGTTCGTAAATCTCCAATATCTAAACCTGCTCCTACTAAGTATTGCTCCCATCCATATCCGGAAAGAACAACCATTATAATAACGAAAGTTAGAATCGTTGAATAACGGTTAATTAATCCGTTAATTCCATAATACGAACCAGCCCTGTTTTTACTGTTTTTCAGTTCATCTTCATCAATTATATCGGCAATAATTGGATCTACGAAATAAATTCCTCCGGATAAACCAATTCCCATAAAAACCATACAAATTAAACCGATATATGGTTTATTTTCCAGAAACCAGAATGGAATAAGAGCAAAAATCCAGAAAATACTTGTCAGAATAAAACCATTTCTCCATCCGATTTTCCTTCCAAGTTTCTCCAATAAAGGAAACATAAATCCTGCTGTCAAAAAGGCTACAACTAATAGTGACGAAATTAGTAACGGTTGGTCTTCAATACCCAATACATGTATAGCATAGAGCGAAATAATAGATGTCAAGAGCTTGAAGACCGTCCACTTAATGAGATTAGCAAAACAAAAAACAACAAATGTCTTGTTAGTTATTGTATCTTTAAGCATCTCAAAGAATCCCGCTTTCTCTACCTCATAATCTTCTTCTGCTGATTCTTCTACCATTCCGAATTTGAAGAATAGAAATCCCGTAAAAATAGTTAAAGCACCCACAACTATTCCTGCTGTGATATACATACTGGGTATTTTGTCAACAATATCTTGAGGTGTGCTATCAGTTGGTGCTAATGGGCTGATAAAAATCGTTGGAAGAACAAATCCGATTAATAATCCAAATATTGTGAATACTCCGCGCCACATATTTGCACGACCGCGGGCAGCATCAGTTTTGAACATTTCCGAATAAACAGCTAATTGATTTACCGAAAAAATAGTGTAAACTGAATCATATAAGCTTATAATTATAATCATATAAATGAATATAGTGATCTGGGTTCCATCTATAGGTGCTGTGAATATAAAAATATTCATTAAACCAAATGGGATGATACTGACCATAATCCAGAACCCTCGGCGCCCAAATTTACTTTTAGTCTTATCGCTTAACGGGCCCATCAAGGGATCGTTGATAGAATCCCAAATTGCGAATATAATGAAGGCTGCAGTTATATATCTTAACTCAAGGTGTAAAACGGCATAGTAGAATGTAAATATTAGGAACTGGAACATTTGGTGCGACATTTGATCGGTCATTGGGCCTAAACCATATGCTATCATTGTTTTTCTCGGCACTTTTTCCGAGTACATAGTCAAATTTTCTTGATCCGCATCGATTTGTAAATTTTTTACGATTTTTTCTGTCATAGTTAAGCTTCCTTTCAAGTTTAAATACTTGTTTTTTCATCAACCTTGGTATTGTGAAAAAATGAATGCTATAATAGAGATATGAGATAACATTTTAGTTTGTAATAAGACAATTCATATTTTCATCAAGATCGACAATATCAAGCAGTTAATAATATATCAAACAGTCGTTTATATAAATATTTTTTTTTTGATCAAAATTTTTAGGTTATTTCACTTTTTACAAATCATGTTAACAGAATTGACTTATACCTTCGAGATTACATAGATTATCTCTCTTGTTTCTCCATCTTCCTTTGAAAAATCAGGAAAATTTTGTTTTATTTTTGTCTCATCAAGCATCTGTTCTATAAATTGCTCTTGCTCGTCTGTAATTGTGAATAAATGGTTCATCTAAAACGTCTTTTTATATTTTTTAATTAATAATAAAAAAATCAAAAAAAAGGACTGTATTTAATGCACAAATTTATACTATATTTTTTTGACCATGAACACTCCATTACCAAGTGATGAATCACGTAAAATTCATGATAAAGAATAACTTAGACGTTACAATGCTTCGAGACGAAAAACTAATTTAAAAATCTATGGATTGCTTATTCTGATTGTTATCTTAGCTATTGCATGGTTTTTATTTAGATGATATAGATAGTTTAATTCAAATAACTCAGTAAATCTTTCCTAATTTTGTTAAATTCAAGATTTGTTCTAGAACGCGGGTGAGGAATCTCAATATTGAATTCTTTTATTATTTTTGCAGGTAATTTTGTTAAAACTAATACTCTCTTACTTAGAAATGTTGCTTCATCTATATTATGGGTTACAAACACAATTGTTAGTTTTTGTTTTCTCCAAATATCTAGGAGATCTTGTTGAAGAGCATTTCGAGTTTGTGCGTCAAGTGCAGAAAAAGGTTCATCCATCACAATGAGATTACTCATCGGATTAATTGCTAATGCTCGACAAATTGCGATTTTTTGTTTCATCCCACCAGAAATTTCTTTGGGCAAATGTTTTCGATATTCTTTCATTCCAACCAAGTCTAATAATCGATCAACTGTTTCATCTTGTTCTTTCTTTGGTATATTTTTTATATTTAATCCAAAACGAATATTCTTTTCAATGGTTAGCCATGGAAATAAAGAAAACTCTTGAGGAATGTAACCAATTTTCCCGAGACTATCAAATTTTTCATAATTATTATCTGAATTTGGAGAATATAGCAATGATCCATCAAAATCATTGTCGAATCCTGCAAGAATTCTGAGGATAGTAGTTTTACCACAACCGCTAGGGCCGATAATGGATATAAAATCATGCTCTTTTATGTTAAACTCAAGATTTTGTAACACATGATTCATTGTATTATCAGGAGTTTGAAATGACTTTGATTTAATCTGAATTTTAAACATTATTTTATTCTCCCAGTTTCCATTTTAGTAAATATTTTTCAATAAGCAAGAAAATACCGTTAATAAGCAATCCTACAAGTGCAATCATAATCATCCCCGCCATCATATTTGAATAATGGCCAATATTTTTCATATAATTAATAAAATATCCAATGCCTGCACCACTTATGCCCATCATCTCCGCAGCGATAACGCACATCCAGCCTACTCCAATCGCAATTCGTAATCCGGTAATTATATTAGGAAAAGTTGAAGGTAATATTATTTCAATTGCTATCTGTGGTTTTGAAGCACCTAAAGAACGAGCAACATCTTGGTAGACCTTCGTACTCTGACGGACACCATCGTAAGTATTTTGCACGAGGGGAAAGAATGCACCTATAAAGATAATGAATGCATGTGATACTGTAGATAACCCAAACGTTATTATCGCGAAAGGGATCCAAGCAATCGGTGGGATTGGGCGGAGCAATTCAATAATCGGCTTAATTATACGATCTAAATGTCGATTTAACGCTATTAAAATTCCAATTGGGACTGCAACAATGAATGCATAAAACAACCCAATAAGTACTCTAAGCAAACTTCCACCAACATGGTTCCAAAGAGTATATCCATCGATTTTGTAGATTAAAAGATAAAAGAATGATTTAAATGTTTCATGAGGAAATGGAACTACTCGCACTCCTTTATAGAATAATTGCAGAATAAAAACGAGTAAATACCAAAAAACGATGAAAACAATAATACTTAGTAAGAAATATGCAAAGTTTAAGATTGTAGATATTTTTCGATTTTTTGATTTTATACTTGATTTTGATTGATTAATTTTTTGAGTTTTTGCTTGATTTTGATTGATCATTGATTTTTACTCCTCCTGATATTTCAACATTATTTTGTCATTATTTAATTATTATTTTATTTTCCTTTTTTCATTTTGAGAAATGTTGATATAAAAAACTTCATTTCGTAATTGTATTTTACAATCGCAATTAATAGGCTCTTTTTCTAAAACTGTTTTAAAGTATTGGCTCCAATATTTTCCATATTTTATTTGGTTAAAATGGTGGAAAAAAGTGACCTCGAATTTTTTCCCAAATTTTAGGTTTTTGATAGATTCATCTTGTGATTTTATTTGAATTTTCCAAAAATAGTTCCCAGCGATCCAAATGCTTTTAATTGCAATCAATATTTCGTACAAAGTTAAAGTTGAAATAGTTTTATTATTATGAAACCATTCAATTAATTCAACACAATTATTATTTTCTTGCGGTTCTGTTGGGATTTTATCAATAAATGACATAAATGTTGTGCGTCCGACCGCCATCATGTTAAAATCAGTTCGCATTAAGTGCCACAATTTGAATTCATCAAGATCACTTTTATTAACATCATCAAGTATATG
>JAUWOE010000254.1 GCA_030612265.1 Promethearchaeum sp. | reverse complement strand
TTCGTGACGCATTCTTCGCAAGAGCAGTACTCATTAAAGTAAGGAAGTTTTTCAAGAATTTAAATATTTCTGTTGTCTGGTTGGACGACAAAAAGCGTTTCAAAAAGGAGAAACCAATGGGAAGGGTTTAAGTTTTTTTTTGACATAAGAATCAAAAATAATATTTAATAAAAATAATATTCAGAATTGTGGATTTGGGAAACAGTTATATCTTCATTATTATATTTTTTTGCTAATGAATAAATTTTTTCCAAACTATCATCTTGTTCAATTATTTCATCACCTTTTAATATAACCCATTTTCCCGCTTTTTCATTCATTTTCTTCACATTTAAATTTTTTTTATTAACAAATTATTAAAATTACAATAATAATTTATTTCTTCCCATTATTTCTTCCCATTATAATTTCTAGAAAAGCCCATAATTTCAAAAATAAATATCATCGGGAATAATTAAATTATCTACAATATGAATCACACCATTCGTACCAACTATATCTTTAACGAGAATATTTGCTGTCCCTATTTTATCTCCGTTCTGATGGATTTCAATCATATTACCCTCCAATGTGGGTATTGATTTTCGGTGTGATAAATCGTACGAAGAATGTTTTCCAGGTAGAATATGGTTGGAAAAAACTTTTCTTAAAATCTCTTTATCGTGAAACAGCTTGAAAATCGTTTTCTCAGGTAAATTTCTTATTGCTTCTTCAACAGGTGCGATAATAGTAAATGGCCCCTTTTCTTTCAAATCTTCGTCGAGTTTCACTGCTTCAATACCTTCAATGAATAAATTAAATGCATTCATATCCTTTAGCGTTGTGAAAATATCTTTCATTTATACGATCAATCATTAGTACTAAATTCCCGTCTTTAAAACTATTGTAAAAAACACTACACATCAATAAGATAAAAAATGACAAAATTCGTTTTATTCACATAAAATTAAATTAATCAATTTTTGTGCTAAAAATATAATCTTAATGAGGGAAATTACGCAAAAATGGTAGGGACGATGAGAATTGAACTCATGACATCCACGGTGTGAGCGTGGCGAAATAACCACTAGTCTACGCCACTTTAAGAAGAAATTTAATAACTTTCATTAATCAGCCATTTTACAGGAACATCTTGGCTGGTACCGTTAGGTAAGTGTCTTCGAATAGTGATTGGCAACATTTTATTTTCCAATTCGAAGGTAGCTATCTCTAGCGGGTCGTTAACTCCTTGAGGGATCTCCAAGAAAGGGCTTGCTTGAAAAGCGATTTGCAATGCACGTGCACCGATAATTCTGCTACGTTCATATCTGGTTATGAAAATTGAGCCAATTTTAATTTTTTTTTCTGCTTCAATATATTTGTCATATCTTTTCAAAGTTCTGCTCATGAAAGTTCAACCCAAAATAGTAAAAATAGTAAATAAGATAATAATTCATTTAAAAAAAGTTTTTCGGTATATAGAAGAGTTAAATTTTCAAATGAAATTCAATCAAGCTATTCTCTAGATGCCCAAATAATATCATCGGCAGAAAGCCTTTTTCTTTTCTCATCTTTTACCAAAGAAAGCGCTTTCTTCGTAGTTCTTTTAGCTTGCATTTCTAATTGCTCGATAAGTAATTCAATGGCGTCATTACTGACTAAAGTTGCCCCTTGTTCCTTCATGAATCTTTTAATTGGTGCTTTAGACATAAAATTCTCACGAGATTTTAATTTTGAAATATTTTTTTTAGATTTTTTTTTAGCCATGATATTTGTTTTATGTAAAGACTTAAATACGTTTTTAACTACAAGCGACCTCTTAGACTTTATAAACAAAAGAGAAAATAAATAAGATAGGCTCAATTTTAAATGAAGGAAACGAAAATGTCATCACGATATATTAATCATGAATTTTTAAAACCAAATTTACTTTTAAAAAGAAAATATCAAGTAGATATATTCGTTACATGTTCAAAAAAAAATTGTTTGGTCGTAGTTCCAACAGGTTTGGGAAAAACTATTATTGCTTTATTGTTAAGTCTCCATTGTTTGAAAGAAGAAGGATCAAAAGTTATTTTTCTGGCCCCTACCAGGCCTTTAGTAGAACAACACTTGCAAACTTTTAAAAATCTCACAAATTTTGATTCTGAATCGCTCATCATGATGACCGGAACAATAGTGCCAAAAAAAAGGGAAGAATTATATAAGAAAGAGGATATAAAATGTTTTTTTATGACACCCCAAGTGCTTCAAAACGATATAATTGGGAATCGGGTATCCTTATCAGATGTATCTTTAATAATATTTGATGAAGCGCACAGAGCAAGTGGAAATTATGCATATAATTTCTTAGCAAAGAAATATGTTCAGCATGCAAAAAAACCGAAAATACTCGCAATTACCGCTTCTCCTGGAAAAAATCGTGAAATAATAGAAAAAGTAATGCAAAACCTATTTTTAGAAACGATTGAGATCCGTTCGGATTCGGATCCGGATGTAAAACCTTATATTCAAGATGTAAAAGTGATTTGGAAAGATATTGAACTACCTGAAGAAATGCATCAGTTAAACAAATTAATTGGTGAAATGAAGAAAAAAATCTATAAAGAATTGAAATCGAATGAATTGTTAGATTCAGAAGATGTACAAAAAATTACAAGGAAAAACTTGTTAAGTGCTATGTCCGCTTTAGATTTGCTCATTTTAAAAGGAAAATATGGAGATGATCTTCCCCGACTTTTTTATTGTAAAAAATTAATTTCCAATGCAATTAGATTATCTCATATGTCTGAATTGCTTGAAGCTCATGGGATCAAATCTTTAAAGACTTATCTTGATAAAAATATCAAAAATGTTCAAGATGGAAAAGGTGGTAAATCTCTTGAAGAATTATTCAATAACCCTATGATGGAAGAGATTATAGAAAATGTAATTTCACTTATTGAAGATAAGATTGATCACCCCAAAATGATCATTTTGATGGAATTATTAAAAGAACAATTCCAAAATAACCCTGAATCCCGAATATTGGTCTTTTGTCATTTTCGGGATACAATATCTAACATTGTTAAAGAAATTAGCAAAAATGAACTTATAAAACCGTCAAAATTTATTGGTCAGCAAAATAAAGGCAAGGAAAAAGGTTTTTCCCAAAAAATGCAACTTGAAATCCTTGAACAGTTCAGAATGGGAGAATTTAATACTCTAGTTGCAACATCTGTTGGAGAAGAAGGCTTAGATATTTCGGAATGTGATGTTGTCATTTTTTATGATGTAGTTCCCAGTGAAATTCGCGCAATTCAGCGTAGAGGGAGAACAGGTAGAAATAAATCTGGAAAGGTTTATATATTTAAAACCAAAGGAACTCGAGAAGAAGGATATTTTTGGGCGGAAAAAAGGAGAGAAAAGGAGATGAAATGTGTATTAAAAGAGATTAAGAAAGATTTAAGTGATTCAATTCCACAAATAAAACCCAAAAAACAAAAAGATCTGATATCCTTTATCCAATCTTCTGCTAATAGCCAAATATCAACTCAAAAAGAAAAAATCGCAAAGGAAGAGGTTATTGAAGAAGCGATAGACGATAATGAAAAAAAATTTGAGAAAAAGGAAATTAATTTTTCAGCAATATCAGATCCAAAAGGCAGTTCAGAACCTCGAATTCTTGTAGATTCTCGAGAGACAGCATCACCCGTTACAAGAGAATTATCAGAAATGAATACTTCAATATCCTTAGAAAAACTACCAATAGGGGACTATATAATTTCAGAACGTTGTGGAATTGAACGTAAAAGTGTTCAGGATTTTGTTGATTCATTGAAAGATGGGCGTCTTTTTAAAGAATTACAGAAACTCCGAACTCAGTTTTCTTTACCAATTCTAATTTTAGAAGGTAATTTGAGTTCCATTCTTAGTATTAAACGAGCCGCTATACTTGGAACTTTGTCAAGTATATTATTAAATATGAATATTTTGCTCATTCAAACATCATCCCCAGAAGAAACTGCAGAAATTCTTTATGCTCTTGCAAAGAAAGAGCAACAAGCGAAAGATAAAAAGAATTTTTCAATCAGATTTAAAAAATTGCCTGAAAAGATTCCTGAGCAAATGGAATTTATTGTTTCTGGAATTCCTGGAATAAATTCATCAAGAGCTAAGGATTTACTTCAAGAATTCCATTCTTTAAGGGCATTATTCTCTGCCGAAATTGAAGAACTTGAAAAAACTCCGAATATTGGTCCAGTTCTGGCTAAAACAATTTTAAAATATTCTTTATCAGATTATGAACAATCATCAAAAAATGAAAAACAGCGAAATTAAATCTAAAAAAATCTTATTTGATCACATATAATGGGAGAAAAACCAAGAAAACATAACAAATTTCGAATTTTTAAAAGAATTCTCCCAAATTGGGATCATGATTTGCACGTTCATTCAAATTGGTCCCAAGATAATCTCAATGGCCCTTCATTGGCTGATTATGTTCCATTAGTTGAACGATACAAAATACATATTGGATTTGCTGACCATTTTGAATTTCCATTTTCTAATACTAAGGATCCAAAATGTAAGGAATGTCGATTAAATCAAGAATCTGTTGATAGTTATTTAGAAGAAATTGATAAAATCAAAGAAAATTACCCATTTATTTCTTCAGGTCTTGAATTTAATTTTTTTCCTACCCGTAAAGAAAAATTACAAGATTTTACAGATGATTATAGAGATCAATTCGATTTTTTCATAGCTGGGGTACATGAAATTGAAGAACTCCATTCGATAATAATTAAAAATGATTTAAACTCTTTAATTCTTAAATATGGTTCTTTTAATGCAGTTTTGGAAAAATTTTTTCAAATTGAAGGAGATCTAATAAAATCTCAAATTTTCGATTGTATTGCTCATCCAGATGTGATATATAGATTTATGAGTGAGAGAGAGCGAAATAATCACCCAGAATATGCGTTTGATGAAAGAATCCTTGAATTGGGAGCATTATGTGAAAAAAATCGAACATTAATGGAAATTAACTTAAGTGGATATCGATTTCCTTGGAATAACCCATTTCCCAATTTAGAATATTTGCACCATTTAATTGCCCAAGGTGTTTCATTCGTTGTAGGTTCGGATAGCCATTCACTTGATGATTTTACTAATAATGTACTTAAGATTAGGAGAATAAATCAAATCATAAAAGGAGAATTTCTTTTTACAAAAAAATTTTAAATTTTCAGAACTACTTCTTATTTTAATGGCAAGAAAAAAGAAAAAAAAAAAAAAATCCTCAGATACTCACGAACAAACAGAAGAATTATTATCTATGTTGCATGAGACAGAAGATAAAGGAATTGTTCAACAAATTTTTACAGAAACATCCGAAATTGATAATAATTTAGTGCAAAGTCCTCCTCCTCCCC
>JAUWOE010000175.1 GCA_030612265.1 Promethearchaeum sp. | reverse complement strand
TTTAATATTTTTTTTTTTAATTAGGAGATGAAAAAATGAAGATTAAATGGATAGGACATGCTAGTTTTATGCTCGAATCGGCTGGAAAACGGGTATATATTGACCCATACGAACTAACTGAAGATTATGCAAAATTACCCGCTGATGTTATTTTCATTACGCACGATCATGGTGATCATTTTGATAAAAGTTCGGTTAAAATAATTTTCCATGAGGGAACAGAAATTGTGTGCCCCATAACCTGCAATGGTCCAATAAAGAAATTTAATGCCAAAGGAGTAGCCCCCGATGATAAAGGATCCGCAAGTGGTTTTGAATTTCAAGCAATTCGCGCCTACAATCCAAATAAGAGATTTCATCCAAAATCAAATAATTGGCTTGGATATATTATAAAAATTGAAAATCATCAAATAATGCACGCAGGAGACACGGATTATATACCAGAATATGAATCCCTAGAAGGAAAGGTAGATTTAGCTTTATTACCTGTAGGAGACAACTATACAATGGATTTTAATGATGGAATTAAAACCATAGGAACAATAAAGCCTCGATACGCAATCCCAATGCATTTATGGGACAAGGATCCGAATGAATTTAAAAAATTGTCTGAAAAAGAATACCCAGATACAAAAATCATTGTGTTGAGCGATTCTAATAAAACATTTGAATTATAAAATTTTTTGTTTAATATTGCTTTTGAAGAATTATCTATTTTAATCAAAGGTTTGAAAATTATTGAAATTAGGCTCTATTGAACTCCCTACAGATTTATTGCTTGCCCCGTTAATGGATGTCACTACACCAAGCTTTCGACAACTTATATGTGATCTTGGGGGTGTCGGAATGGTTGTTACTCCCATGGTGTTTGTACAACAAATTGCATTAGCTCCTAAAACTGTATTGCCTCATTTAGAGCACATAGAAAATCAGTCACCAGCTTCTGTACAGATAGTTGCAAGTGGTCGAAATGTGGAACATATCAAAAAAGCAATAGATTTTTTGAGCTCATTTCAATTTGACATTCTTGATATAAATGGCGGTTGTCCGGCAACACACACTATGAAAAGCGGTGGTGGCGGTGCACTACTTAGAGATTACTTTAGAGAAGGGGATAAAAGCAGATTTCAGAAAATTATTGAAACCGCAATTAAATTTTCATCCAGACCTGTTTCTGTAAAAACTCGGTTGGGTTATGAAAGAGAAGATGAAATACTTGAAATCTGCAAGATGATTGAGAATTGCGGAGCAGAATTTCTAACAATCCATGGAAGAACTGTAAAGCAAAAATATCATGGTGAAATTAATTTTGATATTATTAAACAAGTAAAAAATCAAATTGAAATCCCCATTGTAGGAAATGGTAATGTAATAGATTATGAATCCTATAAAAATATGAAAGAAAAGACAGAATGCGATGCTGTTATGATAGGTCGAGCTGTCATGTCAGATCCTTTAATTTTTAATAAGATATGGAAGCAGCAAAAATCTTCTAAAAATGATTTTGAGTTTCCTCCCTTTACTGAACGCCATACCATAGAAAAAATTCGCCAATATTTACAACGAAATAATCAATTTATTGAATCATCCTCTCAATTTTGGAATACTGATCGTTTTAAATTTGCAGAAATGCGTAGATTAGCCATTTGGTTCATAAAGGGAATTCCAGGTTACAAAAAAGTAAGAGAAAAGCTTTCAAAAATTAATAACTTTAGTGATTTAAAATCCTATATTTTCAGTAAATCATTTGAAGAAGATTTCAATCAATAAATTATCTACGTTTCCTGGTATCTTTTAATATTAGCTCCATCGAGCGAAATAATGTGTGGATTAATTCAGGTTGAATTGAGCTGAAGGTAGCTTTTATATTCAGATCTCTCTCTAAAATTTCTTTCACTTTAATGATACTCTTCCTATCTGGATCAGATAGTAAATCGATCTTATGGCAGAATGCGTAAATTTTCGAATTAGGAGGTGAGATTGCATTTTTTGTTGAAATTATTTTTTTAAGATTATCAATGACTTTTTCCGACTCTTCTTTCCAATTTATCACATCAAAAACATAAATTATAATATCAGATCCTTCAAAAGCTCTTATTTGCTCTTCGTTTCCATCCATTACATATGAATCAAACTCTTGGCCGGATGAATCGACAATACCCACGCTAGCATTAAACCAAGAATAAATAAAATGGACTAATCCTCTGGTCGGTCCAACTGAATTTTCCAATAGAGATTTTGGATCTTCTTTATCAAAAATTGATTTTTTAATGCTGGTTTTACCCGCTGAAGGGAATCCGATAAATAATAATTTTTTAGATGTACTTTCACTAAAAAATAGGCGTGCAAAGGTTTCAAAATTTGAAAATCTTTCCTGTTTATCTTGTTTGTACAAATTATCAATATTATTTTTAATAAGATCAATAAATTTAATTTTGTTTGGCACTTCCATAGGGGATAGAATTATTGCAATAATTTCATTTGATTGATCTGAATCTATTTCTTGTGAATAAACTAAAACAAGCTTATCTCCATAAGTTAATTCTAACACCTCATTCAGTTTACTCCCAGATTGCATAAAGAATTGGGTAATTTTATGCACTAACCCTCGTGAAATCTTAAATGATTTTGGATATGAACTTTTAATTACGCTTTTTACATTGAATTCTTCAGATACAGAATTTTCAATTATTACTGCTCCTAATGTCATAAAATTCCCTCCATTATTTCTGATAATATTTTTTTTCGTAAAAATTCTAAGAAACTTTCATCGATATCAGCAATGGTCTTTAAAGTACTAGTTTGATTCTCAAAAATATCTTCTACTTTTTGACGATCATAGAAAAAAGGACCCAAATTCTTTGTAAATACCAAACAAAGTAAAACATAGGATTGTTGGTGGGTTCTTTTCTGAATTTGAGATGGATCATCAATAATTAATGTGTATATAATCGATCTAAGTTTTTTATCGCCAAATGGTAGGGGTCCGAACAAACCTTCGTGATAGTGTAATCCTTGCCCTAAAGTTATTGAGTAAAGACTTCCAATCATCAGAATATTTTTATTCCATGCTAAATTATTCGATTTTACGTTTTCCTTTTCTAATATTACAGGTCCTAGATTTTCATCAATTTTAAAAGAAACAAAAAACGTATTAGCTAAATCTTCCTCAGAAATAGCGCTTTCGATGTATGATGCAGTTGTGGATTTTAATTCTTCTAAAGCATAACTTAGAACAATTTTGTTCAATTGTGATTTTGGAGAATTAGATGATTTTTTGGCGCTAATTACCAGTAATTTTTCCTGAACATCTCTAGATTTAATATTCATTTCATGTGTTTGAGCAAGTTGTATCGCTTCAGTCAGAGTTTTTTCTGCTTTTTCTTGTTCATCTTGAGAGGAATGAAGTAATCCTCGAATTATTAGAGCATTAATATAATTTGGAATTAATTTTTTTTCTTTAGCTAAATCCATCGCTTCAGATATGAAAAATATTGCATTATTATAACTATGCAAATCTGTTGAGTTTTGTAAATATTTTATCAAGAAAGTTTGTGCTAATAGCATTTTACAGGTAAATTGAAGAACAACGTGTTTAATTTTCTCAGAATGCCATAATGCTTCACTTAAAGACATTTCCGCTTCATTAAAATCCAATTTATTTAAACAAATACGTCCCCTTTGAATTAACACTTGTGCATGTCCAATTTCTGAATTTCTTTCTCTTGATAGGTGATCTGCTTGTTTTAAGAATTTATAAGCTTCATCAGTGTGATTCATTCCTTCATATATTTCTGTTAGTAAAGTTAAAATTTCAATTTTTGATTCGCTAGTCCCTGATTTGTCAACTAATTCAAGAGCTTCTTTCACACTTTTTTTGGCTTTCTGAAATTGTCCTTGTATTAACCAGTATGTTGCTAGAGTTTGAAATGCTAAAATATGACCTTGAGGTTCGTAAAAATCCTCATAAATATCAAAAGCTGTTTGTAACATCTGATATGCTTTTTTTAATTCTCCAAGATCAATCCAATAATTTGCATAACTTATACTCATTGAAGCAATATCTGCTATATAATTCAATTTTTTTGCTAATTCTAACCCTTCTTCTAAATGTTTGAAACCTTTTGTATATTCACCCATAGCCCTTAATGCATCGGCGATATTACTCTTAAAAGCACAAATACCACGATGAAAATTTAATTTTTTTGCTTTTTTGATACTTAATCTTGAAAATTTGGCAGTTTTTTCCATTTCACCTCTTAACAAATAAATTAAAGCGCTATTTCCAAGAGCCATTGTATACATTATAGTTTCCTTATTATTGGTAAGCGTCATTGTATTTTTATAACATTCCAAGCTTCTATCAAAATTCCCTTTTGCGAAATATAAGTTACCTAAAGCGTTATTTGCTTTAGCTTCTTTTTCAAATAGTGATAAATTCTTGAATATCTCTATTGCTTGAATGCAATTCGAAATGCCATCATCTATATTACTAGAATAAATAAAACATATTCCTTTACCTAATAATGCATCAGCAATTTCTTCTCGAAATTGATGTTCGGTGGCTTTTTGAAAAACTTCTTCATAAATTTTAAGAGATTCGTTGTTTTTTGTTTGCGAAAAAAGCGCATATGCTAGAGAAATTTTTATTTGGAGATCTTCTAAAATATTATGATCTCTTTGCAAAAGCTCGCGTAAAGTGATTTCACCGAGATGAGGATCACTAATAACTAATTCCCTTGCTTTTTCTAATTCAAATAAAATTTTCTTTTGATTTTCTGGCAAAATTAACCTACCTAATGTCATTTATTGTAAAAGACTTTGCATTTTCCTTTAAAAGATTCTATTTGTGAATATTATAAAGAGAAAATTAATACAATTAATGCTATTATGGTAATTAAACCTAAAAATCCTACGCCTAACCAAGAAAATAGGAAATTCTTAAAATATTTTATTTTAAACTCTACTGCTTCATACGGGCACAGTTCAGCACAACAATAGCATGAAATGCATTTTTCTTTATCCCAAAGCGGAACATAGTCACCAATTTTTATTTCCTTTGGAGGAGTTAATGCATCCACGGGGCAATTTTTCCAACAGGTTCCACATAATTTACATTTTTCCTTATCTATCTTAATTGTTGATTTGAAAATTTTATCGCCAATATATTCCGCAACTGGTCGAGGTAATCGAAGACTAACAGGCATAAGTCTTGGAATCTTGAATGGACGGAATACAGATTCTATTGATTGCCCTATGATATTAAATTCTTCTAAATTCGAACTACCGATCCCTTTTTTTGTTCCCTTTTCAATATATAAAACTTTAGATGGATCCAATCCTATAATTTTACAAACTAAGGTATCCAATGCAACTCCATCATAACCCGCTAAAATAATTTTCAAATCATCAACCACATCACCGGCACCTGGTCCATTTCCTTCCATTGCCAGAAATCCATCTATAACAGTTAATTGAGGTTTTGAAACTGAATAAATATCCACTAAAGCAGAACAAAATTGGTCAATTGATGGAAAACGAGCGTGTTTTTCAGCTTTTTTTGTTAAAATTATAGTTCCAAACATGTTTTTAATACAACAAGTAAGAGTGCATTGTGAATGAGTTTTTATTTTTGGAAGATTAATAATTAAATCTACTTCATCTAAAAGTTTTGTACTTGCAATTTCATTTAATATTAATGGATTGGGAACAGGATAAATTTTTCGTTCGGTTTTTTCAAGAGGTATAGCAATTACATCTTCTTCATCGCAAACTGCTTGAAGACCACTTGCTTTTAGAGCTACAGAAGTTGAATTAAGGGCACTTCCTCCTGAAGAATCACCAACATATATCTTGGAAGGATTAAATTGTTTTAACCATCGAATAACCGCTCGGACAACCGACGGATGGGTTGTAACTGCTCTTTCAGGAGGTTTTGCACTTAGTAAATTAGGTTTTAATAGTATTTTCATTCCTTGTTTCTTCATCAGTGATTTTGCTTCAATAGCATTTAGTGCATCAAAAACTGCCTTTTCGACATTATCATCAACGATCTTTTGAATAGAAAGTGTTTTTTGTAGAGACATTGCATTACCAGCTCTTATTTATTATAAATTTGAAAAAAAATGAAAGAAAAAAATTTTACAAAGAATCATATTTTAGATTTCTAATCTTTCTTGGGTTTTTTCTTCTTTGGTAATTCTTTTATCTTTGGTTTCCTTAGATAACGAATTTTTTTGGGTTTTTGATCCATTGAAACCGGTTTAAGATCGCTCTGTTCGATATCATGAGGTTTTACAAATTGATCGGGTTTAATTTTCTCAATCTTTTGAGTTGGTTCTACCTTTTTAGCTTGTTCTGTTGATGGTATTTCCAAACTTTCTTCCAAATTTGATGGTTTTCTGGAGATATCGGGTTTCTTCTCTTCTTTCGAAATTTTAGGAGTTATTTTCTTTTCTTTTAATTGTACTTTTTCTCCTTTTATCTCTTTTTTAACATCTCCTTTAGCCATAGATTTTTTACTACTTCCAGGGTGAATATGATCTTTTATTAGTGCTTTATTCTTTGAAGGTAATGACCCTTTTGTTCTGGAAATATAATCTTCAACGAATAAATCTTGACTAGTTTTTACTGAAAGCTCCACATCTTTTCCTTTTTGAAGGTTCTTTTTAAGACTTCTGATTTCTCTAACTGTTTTTGGGTATTTAAAGTATTGCTGATAAGCTATAAACATACCGATTAACCCAACCATTAAAACCCCCATAATGTAGAAAAGATATGTTGGTAACCCAGCTTCATTAGGATCTACAACAATTAAAGTTACTTCAAAAGAAGAAAATTTATAATAAGGTCCTTTATTCACTGAAATATAAATCGTGTATATACCTTCAGGAACATCTTCAAAAGTAATACTATATAGTCCAGAACTTGTTTCATTTAGTGCCCCTGAATCAAATTTCCATGTGTATGTTACTTCACAATCAGAAATGTTTTCATGGAAATCAATATCTTCAATGAAAATTTGAAGATCGAAATTTTCACCTGGAAGTATTGTATAGGTTCGATTTTCGTGCGTAGTTGAAATTTGTGTTTGGATTTGATTAACACGAATCTCAATAACTTGGGATATTGGAGAATAATTATCCTTCTCTAAAATTAAAGGAACAAAGTGAACACCCAAACCAATTTTTTCTGTATCAAGTAAAATCTGATAAGAGAGACCAATATTGGATACTGAGTAATAAGTATCATCAACACCAATCAATTCCACATTAGCATCTTGAATTTGTTGCAAAGATTCGTTATCAAAATAAGAAACAGTTATATTCATGATCTTTGTGATTGGGGCTTCAGCTTTCTTTGATAAGGAAACATCAGTACCATCAATGATTATTTCTGAATATGTACTGATTGAATTAATGGAAACCTTAAGTTGCTGGGTAATAGGTGAGTAATTTTCTTTTTCCAAGGTAATATATAGAAAATGAATTCCAGAGCCTAATTTGTTCGTATCCATTAAAATTTCATATGTAGAGTCAATATTAGAAATGTTGTAAAAGGATTCCTCAATATCATTTACAGTAATATTAGTCCCTGTAAGTTCTTGTTGTGTTAATTGATCGAAATAGTTTATTGAAATATTTAATTCCTTACTTATTTCAGCTTGACCTTCTCCTGAACTGGTTACATTATTTCCATTTATAAAAACTTCTAAATATGTATTTCTAGCAATAATTTTTATCCCGATTATTATTGTATTTTTTTCGTAACCGTCAGATTCAGCACTTATCTCTAAATTGTATATTTGATTTGAAAGCGTGTGGGAATTATTACAAGTAATCGTATATCCGCCATTTCCAATAACTTGAATAGAATATGTATCACCCCAAACAACATCAATATCTGCTGAATCAATTCCGTTT
>JAUWOE010000235.1 GCA_030612265.1 Promethearchaeum sp. | reverse complement strand
GATGAATTTCTGGGACGGTGTTACAATAAACGTTATCCACTCTACATTGGTTGTTTAGAATAATTTAGTAAAAATTATGAGAAAATAAAAACTTAAAAGCAAGGAAAGAAAGATTTTAAATTGAATTACATAGATAATGATTATATAAAGAAAGAAATTTTTCATGAAATTTCATCAACCATTTATTTTTTAAGTTGATGGGAAAATTATGTATTATGAAAAAAAAAAAAATTTCATATTTGTCAATAACTACGATAATAATTCTTATGTTTTGTATATCACAAGTAAATGAAGTTATAGCAATAACATTTAGTTTCGAAGAACCAACAAGATTTCAAAATGAAGAATGGTCAGTAATTATTGAAAAAAGCACAACGGGAGTTACAAAGTCTTTAAAATTTATTCCCAATTCCACTGATATTATAGCTCATGGATTCACTGGGGGTTTTGTGGATGAAGATTGTTATATTTCAAGAATGACTGAAGATGGGGCTGTTCTTTGGATCTCATCAATAAATACGACAAATGAAGATCTTTAAATTTTATCTTTAACTTCAGGGGAAGTTATTGCTTTTACAAATAATCTTTTAAATGTTTTAATATTAGTTAGATCTTATGAGACAGGTGTTGGGTACCAACTACTAGTGTATGAATTTGCATTAGAAGATGGGAAGTTTATAGAAAAATACTTAATTTATGACAAAAACTTTGGGTTTCCTGTAAATGTATATGGAAATATCGTTGCTGATCCAATAGATGATGATAAATTTTATTTCTCAGTTAGCAATTATACAACAGGGAGTGAATACGACTTTACATTAAGTGCATGGGATAAATCAATAAATGGCTTCCTGTGGGAAATTAATGTAAATACTTACTATCGAGCATTTTGTACTAAAATGAGTTATTGGCCATCTCTTGATAAAATTGTAGCTCTGGTTGTTGCAGGACCTGGTGACGGAAGTCAAAACACATATATGTATTTATTCCCAATCGATGAAATTATAACTTATCCCCAAATAGAACTAATAGATGCATCGGTTGAATCCTTTCAATTTTTCATTGATTTCGATATTTATGAAGATAATATATACATTTTAACGCTAAACGGTTCACAAAATGCTTTAATGTATGAAGAAGATTGGTATCTTACTATCTGGGACACTGAAATAAATCGGGATTATGAAATGATTATTCCTGCTATACATTCTGCATCTGGATTGAGTGAAATTAATGTAATTGATGGTAGTAGATTAGTTATAAGCGGATATAGTTTTTTTGATTATTTCCGTAATGATGAAGTTTCAAAAGAACTATTTCTCTCATATTATGAATTTAATGATGGAAAGTCTGAGTTAAATTCAATTGCAATGGCGAGATTTGGTTCAAGTGATGTTCAGTCTTTGTGGTATTCCACTATATCTAATGCAAAAGGAGAAACTTACTGTGCAGGGAGTACTGAATATTCTGGTGGAGGAAATTCTGTAAATATTATTTCTAAATTCCAAAATATTTATACTTCTCTTAATATTTCTGACACTCCTGCGGATAATGATCCTGAAGATTTTCTTAACAGATTTTTACAACAAGATTGGTTAATTTCCGGGATTATGGCGTCGATTGGATTAGTTCTTGGTGGTCTTCTGATATCTTTAATCAAAAGAAAAAAATAAGATAAATTTAAAGAGATAACTACTTTTTTTCATTTTTATTTTTCTAATTCTAAATATTTTAAATTTTCTTTGTTCACTTCCATTTGAATTTCTTTCTTTATAAATCAAATTTTGGATCATAAGCGATAACTTTAAATACGTGGATTTCTTTGATATAATTAATATGGCAACTAAAAGTTGTCTAAAAAACAGTGAAAAAAATGGCATTAGCAAAAACAGAAAAAAAATCAATTGAAGAAACTAGAAAACCTGAATATAAATACCGGATTAAACCACGCTATGGAGTATGGAGTGATGAAGATAAAATTACCATTCAAGCTGCACTTCCAGGTGTAAAAAAGGAAAATGTTGAGATGAAAACATTAACGGACTATTTTACACTTCGTGCTAAACGTGATGATATTCTCTATACTTTGGATTTAGATTTGGGAATTGAAATTGAAACGAAAGAAACAAAAGCAACCTATGAAGAAGGATTATTACGAGTTGAACTCAAGCGTTATAAGCCACTTGAACACGCATTCAAGGTAAAAATTGAATAAAACAAATTTTTTTAATTTTAATCACACAAAAACAAAAAAACAAAAACTGGAGAAAATTATAATGGCAATCGTAGAATCTGAATCAAAAAATAGCGAGAATGGCGAAGTAGATCAGGAGAATAAAATTTACTACAGAGTATTTCCTGATATGACATCGGGCATTGACTATGAAAATCGAACTATTGAAATAGAAGTTAGCCTACCTGGAGTAGCGAAAAAAGATATTGAATTGAAAATATTACCCACATGGTTTCATCTAAAAGCAAATCGAAATCATATTGGATATGGAGCAAACCAATGTTTCGGAAAGAAAATAATACCCGAAAAAACTACTGCAAAATATGAAAATGGGTTATTAAAAATTACTGCCCATATTAGGGATCCATTTGATGGAGCTCGGGAAATTACAGTATAAATTTAAGGAGATGAAAAAAATGACAGAAAGCATAGTAGAGAAAAAAAGTGAAGCAATTCAAGAAAATGGTGATCAAGAAATAAAATATCGGATAAGACCAACAAGATATTTCAATTTTAATGCTGAAGATAGGGAATGGACGTTAGAAGTTCACTTACCTGGTGTGCAAAAATCTGAGATAAAACTAAAAATTTTACCAAACCTATACGATCTCAAAGCATATCGAGGTGAAGTAATGTACTCTTTGACTCAATATTTTCCTTGGAATATCGAAACTGATTCTGTTAAAACGGATTATGAAAATGGTTTATTGATTATCTCAGGTAAAATCAGAGATCCAATGGCCGATGCTGTTCCAATCAAATTGGAATAATCAAATTAGAGAACTTTTTTTCAATTTATTTTTCTTTTTTCTTTTCAAGGTAAAGATCTAACTGTTTTAGTGCAACAGGTAGGTTTTTTCTTCCAAAACCTAGCCTAATATGTGAGGATCCATAATTAAATAAGGTGCTGGGTACAAGTAAAACTCCACAATTTTCTACAACATCCATACTAAATTTTTCACTATTCTCACCGTTTATTAGTCGAACAAATCCGATTGAACCTGCTTTGGGTCTTATCCATTGGAAGATATTATGATATTTTAAGAAAAATTCATCTAATAACTTTAAATTTGATTTTACTATTGATAAATTTCGTTCCAATATCTTATCCTTGTTTTTTAAAGCAATCAAAGCCAACATTTCACTCGGAGCACTATTGCAAATTGTAGTAAAATCCTTAAATTCTTTAAATCGCTTAAGTATATCATCATTTTGGGTTGCAATCCATCCAATTCGTAATCCTGCCAATCCAAATGATTTGGACATGACTCCCAATGAAATTGCATTTTCATATAAATCGCATGCTGCAACCAGATTATTAATTGGATCTAATTCTAAAAATCGGTATACTTCATCGGAAAATAAAATTAGATTATGGGATCGCGCGATTTCAATTAATTTTTCCCATTTTTCTTTGGAAAAATGCGCGCCAGTTGGATTATTTGGTGTGTTAACTATTATTGCTTTGGTATTTGTTTTTATATTTTTTTCAAGAAAATCGAGATTTAGTTCCCAATTGTTATCCTCAATCATAGGCCATTTAGTAAACTCACAACCAATGGAATTAGCGACTTCATATAATGATTGGTATGCAGGAAATTGAACAATAATATGATCTCCTGGATTTAACAATATATTCATAAAAATAAAAATTGCTTCTTGAGCTCCAGCGAAGCAAAATATATGGGAAGAATCCACTTTGTGGTATAATTTAGCAATTTCTTCCCTTAATAATGGCAATCCTTCGCATTCTGTATATCCTAAATTGGTTGAGTAAAATTTTTCTTCAGCCCCAGATTCTAATGCTAAGACTTCTTTGATCGAAAGAGACTCACAATCCGAACTCCCTAGCATATAGGGCGCTTTAAACTCATATTTTCCGAAAAATCGTTCTAATTTGAATGGATTAATTTTCATTTTCATTACCTAAGAGCATCTGAATTTAAAATGGTATCCAATAACCAATGATATAAGAAATTCCGAAAGCAAATAGCCCTACAAGCAGCATTTCAATTCCCGATTTCAACCAATTAACCCCTGTGACAAATGTTTTTATTCCTCCTGCTAAGAATAATCCGCCAAACGTAATTCCGGTCGCAATCCAAAATATTGTCATTTCCATGATACTGGTTTGAAATAATATTAAATATGGTAAAACAGGGAATATTGCGCCCAATATAAACGAAAAAAAAATAATGATTGATGTTTTTATTCCAGGGGCTTGTTCTATTTCCGTGACTCCCAGTTCTTCAATTACCATCTCTCTAACCCAAAGATCTTCATCTTGCGAAATTTTATCAACAATTTTTTCCAAAATTTCACCCTCGAATCCTTTATTTTGGTAAATCATACGAATTTCTTCTTTTTCAATATCAGGACAAAGTTTTGTTTCGAGACGCTCCTGTTCAATCTCGTGTTTGTAATATTCGTGTTCACCCTTTCCACTAATGAACTCTCCTGCAGCCATACTTATCGCACCAGCTATAGTAGCAGCTAATAATGAAATCAGAATAATTTGTGGTGTTTGACCAGCACCTACAATACCTGCAAGAAGAGCGAATATAGAAACAATACCATCATTCATACCAAAGGTAACTTGTCGGATGAGTTCTCCCCCTTCCAAATGAAATTTATCAATATATGGTTTTGACATTTTTTTTTCTCCTAATTTTTTTAATCTCTTTTTACTTTAAAATAAAATGCTGGATCATGTCTACAAATTGGGCAAATTTTAGTAGGTTTTGAAAAAACTAAGTTTCCGCAGACTTTACAGATGTAAATTTCAGAGCAATCGAACTCTTTTCCTTGTTCCAAATATTTCATTGCTATTTTTAATGCTTTATGATGGGTAAGTTCAACGTCTCGTGCCCATTCGAATGAAAGTTGAGCAACTTTTTGCATGGGATTTTTTTTATCTTTCTTAATTTCTTTAATGAAAGAAGGGTACATCTTTTTATTTTCCCAAAGTTCCGCATCCATCGCATCTTTTACATTTTCAACGGTTGTTCCTCTGGTAAAATCCTCATTTTCTGGTTTGTAATCTTCATCTAATGCATTTTTATGGTTCTTTATATGAATTTTTTCCGCCACAGTCAAAGATTCAAATAAGTAGGCAATATTAGCAAATCCTTCCTTCTTTGCAATTTCAGCGAAGACCGAATATTTTTGAGTGGCTAAAGTTTCTCCATTAATTGCTTTTTTAAGATATTCCATTGTTAAACTCATAAAATCAAATAGAAATAATAATGAACAACTAATAAATATAAATTTTAATTCAGTTAATATATCATAAATTTTGAATATTTAAGTGGATAGTTGAAATAATCATGCGATTTTTTTGCCCAAATTATCAAGATCACCCCGAGGAAACAGACAATAAGACTTTTTTGGCTTTAATGCTTAAAAAAAGACCCGAATATGCAATAGTGTGGGATGTTACTGGTAAAGATGTCCGAGAATTTCATAAGAAAGTATGGGTAACTCAATACGTTGTAATTAATGATAAGGATAAGGTAGTATATTACTCCCAATCAAAACATTATGCTACCCGCGCACAAGTATTGTATAATTTGAAGAAAATCGTTCATGTTGAAAAGGATGAACAATGGGATGAATTTCTACCTGTTGGAGAAATGTTTAAACCTATTAGATTTTACTCAC
>JAUWOE010000143.1 GCA_030612265.1 Promethearchaeum sp. | reverse complement strand
TTAAAAAAAAAAAAAAAAATGTTAAAAAGTACCTTCCTCTTATACGGAAACTGGTATTAGAATTTAACCATATAATGTTTTATAACTTGGTTTTTCATCTTTTCATTATTATCTTAATTGTAACTAATAATCCGTTATCATAATTGCCCTAATTTCTTTCCTTCAATTTTTTTCCACAATTGAAGGAGAAATCTTTTTTATATCATTTCTATATCAAAATGAATTTTATCAACATTTAAATAAATGAATTACCTAATTCTCAGTAGAATGTTGAAAAATTAAAAATAAATGTTAACATTCAAAATTTGGAGAAAAAACAATGATAATATTATTGCACACATATCTTACAAGTGAATTATTTCTTCCAGATTACTTCTTCACTGGAGAATACCATAGAATTCGAAAACAAAAATCGTATAAAGAAGTAATGCAACTAATCGTGGATAATATATATGAATTTGTGAAAGATAGGGAATCCAAAGAAGATATTCTTAAAAAAATTGTAAATTTTATGAAGAAAGAAAAATTAGTTCCATAAATATAAAGAATCGTTATTGAAGAATCATATAGTTTCACGAATTTTTTTGCTTCTTTCTTTCTATTTCTTCCCCTTTCGCAGGGAAATTTTATCATTATTTTATAAAATCATAGATAACATTGAGTATAATCAATTACATGAGACAATGTATAGAAACTAGGTAGAATGATCCATTTCCACCGAATAAAAAATAATTAGTTGTTCCTAGCATTTTTAAAAAAAAATAATATTAAAAAATCCTATCTATAATTTTTTATTTGATAGTGTTGTCAAAAGGTTTAAAAATTTCTTTTGTAAACTTTAGATTGGATATGGAGGGCAAAATACAATATTTTCGAAAAAGAATTATAGATGAACTCAATCTATATTTTGAAATCCCATTGGAAAGAAGAAGAGAATTCCAATTTGACGAACCTTTCCTTGAATATAGAAATCCAGCAATCTCTTTAGAGGAACTTATGGAATTTTTCGTAGCGGTTTTAATTTCTGTTTATCATAGAACTAAAGAAAAAGGTCCAGAATGGAATGACTATAATTATTATCCACATGAAAAGCTTAAAGATTTGCGTGTTCTTGAAAAAGAATACGAGAATTGGGTAAAACCATATCTAAAATCAAAAAATAAGAAAAAAAAATCTATCAAGAAAGAAGCGCAAAAAGAAAAATCAACGAAAGATGGTATGAGTAAAGATGAAATAATAAAATCGCTTATTGGCTCTCAATTTAATAAATGGAAGATTATTAGGGGATTAGGGGAAGGTGGACAAGCAGTAACTCTAATTACTAACGATATTGGAGATAATAAAAAAAAAGATTATGTCATGAAATTTTTTCTTCCTCGTGAAGATCTTGATCAAGATATTAAGAGATTTAAAAAAGAAATTGAAGCATTAAAAAGGTCTTCAGGTCATGAAAATATTGTAACAATTATTGATTACCATTTTGGAGAATCAGGGAAAGATTTATTTTATATTATGGAAAAATGCGATAAAGATTTAGAAAAACAACTAAAAGAATTGAACAAATCCAGTTACTTATTTAAAATATTTGATTACTATTCAGAGATATTAAAAGCGGTTAAATTTTTACATTCAATTAATATTATCCACCGAGATTTGAAACCAGCTAATATTTTATTAAAGGAGAATAAAATCAAAGTCGGGGATTTTGGAATATGTTTTATCCCAGGAACTGAACGTGATACCTTTACAATGGAACAAGTTAGACCAAGATATTATATTGCTCCAGAATTACTGAGAGTACGCGCAGATGAAATCACGAGTAAAGCAGATTATTATTCAGTAGGAAAGATATTATATTATTTATTATCAGATGGAATTGATCTTGAAGCTGAATACTATGATTTAGATAATTTTAAATTATCAAAGATGCATCAAAACCCAAAATATGATCATTTCAACGTATTCTTCTCCAAGACCATCAATTCTCACATCGAAGACCGATATAACACAATAGACGACTTAATTGAGGGATTTAAAAAATGTAGATCCCAATTTCTCAATACTGAAATAAAAGATTGAATTTATGTTTTTATTTTTTTTCTATTAATTTGAATTGTATAGTAGAACCAATTTGTTCTTTTATTGCAATAGAATCATCCTTCACCAATTTAATCAGATTTCCGATAAAAACGCGATAATCAATAGAAAAATCCTCTGCAATAGTAGTTTGATCACCTAAGTCAATAAATCGGTCAATGAAAAATTCATTGAGATTTATAACTTCTATTTCTTCTCTAAGTTTCTTCAATAGAACTTGACTAAATTCAATTTTTGGGATATTATCGCAATTTTCTGATCCATGAAAGCGAGGAATTAAAGCTTGCGTATTAAATATGAAATTTGGTAAGTTCAATATATCAACATAAGTCTGATTTAGAATTTCTAATATGATTTTTGTTTTAAGTACATATTCTCTGATTAATGGAATAATCTTAGTAAAATCTTCATCTTTTCTATTATGTTTTTCTAAATGTCCAACATCAGCAATCCCCTCTAAAGATTCTTTTATCAGTGAACGATATGCTGTTCCGAAGAGATATTTGAAAGTACTATCCCATAGGACGGGATCTAAAATTATTTTCACATATTTTTCTCGAGATAAGTAATATAACTCATTTCCAGAAGAATTGAGAAGTTTATTATATTTTTTTTTCTCTTTTTTTTTTATATTATTGATATATTTTATTATTTCTTTGGGCAATTCTGAAGTCCAATTTTTTCCATATTTGAATAAAAGAATATTGTAGATAAACATTCGAAGAGTCTCTTCTAAGATATCATGACATTTTTGGACACATCGCTTATATTCAGAGTTCATAAATAATGCCCTAGCTGAATTTATCGCAATTTTTTGAGTATTAGTTAACTGATTCGTTCCAACAATCAACATTTGATTATATAATAAATGTTTTCCGAGCTTAAACACCAAAGATTCAAAAGTATTGATGAAGAGGTGTAAAAATTTCAGATTTTCATATTTATCCTTGATCATTGGATTCCATTTTTGAGAAAATGAAAAAAACTGAGTCAACACAGGATTATCTAACCAGGAATATTTAAAATAATCAAATAAATCTTGCTGATTTGATAAAGGAAAAGGTTCTTTTGAAATTTCATAGATTATTTGTAGAAATGTGCTAATAATTTTATTCATTTCTTCTATAATATCGAGAGAAATGGAAGAATTTAAGGATTTTTCTATCTTTTGTATTATTTCAAAATATGAGTCTTGAGTTAATGTTATAATTTGGTCTATTTTATCTTCATATTCGGGATTATTATCCTTAATTCTTAAAACATTTTCTAATATTCCTTTATAACTTGAACGTCTTTGAGGCGGAGTATAATTTTTGTTTAATATCAATGTTAAATAATGAGTAGGTCGAAATTTTACTTTATTTTCAATTTCCTTGAAAGTATAATTGATTTCAGGAAGTAAACTTAATGGTTGTTTTCCTGATTTTTTTAATTTTTGATTCCTGGAAGAAATGCTCATCATGCAGTCAAATGCATCAGTGATATCTTGCATAAGAATGTTAAGCAATATGGGGGATTATCTCCTGGTGAGAAGGCATTACAAACATGGATTCTGGATGCGGATATTTCCAAATGTTTTGATAATATCAACCATAAGGCATTACTCAATAAGATACACCAAAGTTCTCCATTTTTTAAGACTATACGGAAATGGCTTCAAGTGGGCACAATAACTACCATCGGGTTTAAGCGATCTTATAAAGGAACCCCTCAAGGTGGTGTTATCTCCCCTTTACTTGCCAACATTGCATTACATGGATTAGAAGAACTCTTTGGAATTTATACAGATAAAACGAAGAACGAGTGTCCAGATAAGAAGAAATATCTTTCCCCTTCTATGAGGCGAAGAAGAAATAAGTGGATTTCCCTTGTTCGCTATGCGGATGATTTCGTGGTTATTGCCCGAGCTGATAGTGATCGGCGAATTAAATCCTATATATTACCTAAAATCAGACAGTTCCTTCGGGAAGTAGGATTAGAAATTAATCAAGCGAAGACTAAAATTGTAAACGCTCAGCAAGGGTTTACATTCTTGGGCTTTAAATTTCGGTTTAGGAAAGATTTAAACTCCACTACCTATTGGCCCGATAGAGCAAGAATTGACCGTTCTCTTCGTAAATTAAGTGATTTTGTTATGATGAGAAAGCGAATTCATGGATCTGAAATGCCCCAATTTATAGCTAACATTAATCGACGTATAAAGGGCATTATAAGATATTATGGATGGTCCCAAGCCTGGGGAACAATTAGCTATATTGGACATAGAGTTTGGAAATTAATGTATAAATGGTCATTGAAGAGACATCCTAAGCGTGGTAAGAAATGGGTGAGAAATTATTACTTTACTCATCCACCTTGGGAAACTTTTACGTTTAAAGGGGCTAGAGTAATAATTTCGTATAAATATTGGAGAAATATGACTAAGGCACAAGGTTGGTGGGGGATAAAACAAATCAAAATTAGATTATCTCCCTTTGATCAGAGATGGAACAATATAAAGGAAGAAGGAACATGTTAAGTCCAATAATATTGGATTACACCCTGCGAAGGGGGGTCGGAGATTTCTGACTACATGCGATCATATAGCCTGAGCCGTATGCGGTGAAAGTCGCACGTACGGTTCTGATGAACGGGGGGCGTTGAGCTCTCCGATTCTTGCTCGAAAAACTCAAAAAACATTACAAAAAACCGCTAATCATCCTCGAAAATCCCAAGAAGATGTTTGAACGGAAAGGAGTTTACGAGGCGAGTATTTACGGGGCGATTTTATATGCAATTTATAAGATGAAGATCGCATTATTTCCTACCAGAGATGCCAGAGAGACCGCTGAAACTATTTGGAGCTTTGCCAAATTCGTGCAGAATACCGAGCCGTTTGAATACGAACCGATTAAGGTAGAACAGGAAAAAATATCGGTGGATTCTCAGTTGTTTTTCTTGGAAGGGCTGTTTCAAGTTAGCAAAAAAAAGGCAAAAATCATGCTGGATCATTTTAATACTCCTTATAATGTTCTTCAAGGAATTCTGGAAACTGAAATTGATGAAATATCTTTACAGTCTTGAAGAGTCGATTTGAGATTTAATGTTTGTAAATTAGTGTATTTACTAATAATTTCCGGGTCAAGAGATTCTATGTCCCCACGTTCACAGTGGAATTCTTCTAAACTTTTTGGGTTAGAGATTAAAGGAAATTCTGTAATTTCATAATTTACAAATTTCAATTCTTTCAAAAGAGTAAATGGTTTTAATTGAAGTAGTTTTGGATAATAAAACGGTTCCCTATCACGGTTTGGGTTATGAAAAACCAATTCATCAATAGGAGGAAGATCATCCTCGAATTCTCGCAGTAATTTTGCATCATAGCGAGTAAAAACTGCATATGAGAGACGATTCTTCCCTGATTCTGTCTTTTCTATAGGAATCCCATCATATCCTGAAATCAGCATTTCCTCTGGTTTATAGTCCTTCATCCATTTGTTAAATTTTACAGACAACTTACCACTTTTTAATCTCGCTTTCTTACCACTTTCGTTCTCATATAATGCTTCTGTCCTTACCATTTCAGAGAGATGATACAGCATATCATCTTCATCAATTTCTTTAGAATCAATTTCTCTATAATGTAAATAAAATTGAAAGTGAAATATGCAATGATTAATTAAACTTTCTTCACAAACAAGACCGCCATAAGCCTTATAGTATTCTATTGTTTTTTCATTAATCCAATCTTTCATTAGAGATATTTCCTTCTTTTTTGATCTGTTTCAGGAGTATAGTCCTTCATCCATTTGTTAAAAGCAGCTGACAACGCACCACTTTGATTTCTCGCTTTTTTACCACTTTCTTTCTCAAATTGTGAAATAATTCCATCTGCTTCATCTATTTCTTCTTCTACTTCATTTAATTCTTCTTCTTCAACATCTAATTCTTCATCTTCATTCTTCTGTCCCCATTTTTTAAAAGCTACAGACAAAGCGCCACTTTTTATTCTCGCATTTTTACCGCTTTCTTTCTTATATAATGCTTCTTGTCTTTCCATTTCTGAGAGATATTGCCTAATTTCATCCTCATCAATATGGACTTCGATATTTTTATCTTTTGGATGACGATACTTTTTCTTCCTCTTCAAATTATTGAGGAAAAATTCAATATTATCTTCTTTATCTTCTTCCTTTCCATTCCTATGGAATTCTGTCGCTATAATAGTAATCCAATCTTCCAGTAGTTCATTCATATCATTCATCTTTTTCAATTGTGTGCGTTCTTAAGTATACCATAGAGCCTTACGGCTTTCCTTTTGATCATATCTTTTAGATCACCCATACAAAAACAAATGTGTGAGTTGATTTATAGAATTGCATTATAATAATTCCAAAAAATACTTGATAGAGAGTACCATCGGTAATGGCGATGACCAAGACCACTGCCCATTAGAGTAAGGATAGCCCTTCATCGAGTGAGCAGGCTCACTCATTCGGGAGGGTTTTTTGAGAGGTTTTTGAGGAGGTTTTTGAGCTAGATATTTAGGGATGATTATTTTTTTTTTTATATTGGAGAGGTATCAAATTTGGATATTAATGGGGTTTTAAGAGGTTTTTTTGGGATCGATGATTAAGATGGGAAAAAAAATGGGTCAAATTTGGGGCGTTTTGGGAGGATAGAGGATCCATACTTTCACAGTTCCACAAATGCACACCTCCATATCTTCACAAATGATCACATCGCCCAGGGGAACGAAAATCTCAATTATTATCTGGACCAACATCCCTATCTTCTCCAGCGGGAAGTGCAAGTCTATTCCCAAGCGGCCTTAAGGGACCAGATTGAACGGAATAAAACGAAAACCTTGGATTTCTTTTTGTGAAATTACGTATATTTTTTTCTGAGCATATACTTTTAATTGAGAAAATAATATTTAACTTGGTTTTATGATTATTCCAGAATCAATTTCTCAGTTGTTTATTACAAATAAAGCAAAAATTAATAAAGTCATTAATGAATACGCTTTATTTTTTACCCGAAATTATAAAGGGATCGATTCCAGCCTGATTAAAAAATATTTTTGGAAATATATAAAAAATGAAAATCTTCATGCTAAACACCAAATGGTTGAATGGTATCATAGCTTCGCCAAAATGCTTTTTTATTTTACTGCTGAAAGAATTCTTTGTATCGAAAAACGGATTGATGATAAAACGGAGTCCTTTTTTCTTGAACTAACACAATATTTATTTAATCGGACAATGAAAGCTGCGAAATATATCGATATACCATATTTAGAAGATATCTCAAATAATATACCCAATAAAAATGAAGATCAAATTTATCAATTAATGAGTGAGTTGAATGAAAGGAGGATTGAAGGTAATTTATTATCAAATATTATAAATGATAAAGGGAAAACGATTAAATCTAAAATCCGCCATTTTAAAGAAGAATTTAATCAGAATTATGGAATTTTTGAAAATACATGTTATGAATTGAGTCAGTTCTGGGGAAAAAAGGAATTAAAAAACAAAACCTATGATAAAAATATGACAAATATATTTCAAATGCATGTTAGGAATGAAAGGACACCTCCTCAGTTCACTAATGATATATTAATAAATCTAAAACATATACGCAATGCATGTGCTCATGCAAGAATTACCCAGTTCAATGAAAATCAAATAAAAATTGTGGATATGAACAAATCAAAGATTAATTATGAAATAACTACAGATGTCTCCTTTTTAGACCAAGCAAATTATCTTTTATTAACTTGTCAAAAATCAATTGAAGCTGCTTGCCAGATGATTATTGTTGGTAAAGAAATTACCGATATAAATAAAAGATATACTGTTAATATAAAATGTCCAAATTGTAGAAAAAGAGATATTATATTTTGGCCTCCTTGGCAAACAACTAAAAATTGTAGAAAATGCAAAAAGAAATTTAAAAAATGAATATGAGAAATTTAATTTGATGAGTCTTATATTCCTCAAGATTAGTGGAAAGATACTCAATCTAATCAAAAACTAAAAAATCTTATGCAACAGTTCTACTTTCGTACAAATTTCCTTAAAATATGCTTCAATCTGGGAATAATCATATTTCACCCGTTTTTCTCCCCTAAAGTCGATCATGATTTGCTCTTTTTTCCAATGTTCCTTCTTGTCAGTTTTTTTCTTGCTAAAATATAGGAACTATTTGTTTGAAAGAGATTGAGAGAAAAGAGCATAATAGCTTATGTGGTTGGAATTTTCTATTTTAGTTTAAATAAATTTTTTTAATTTGATTATCAATAAATTTAACGAAAACATCAACTGAATCCACAAGAGCTATTACCTCTTTTTTTCGGATTTCGATTAGTTTTCCTTTTTTAGTTTTACCATTTCTATGAACTAAATCATGCCGAATATAAATTGCCTTATAAATATCTCCCATTTCTTCTGGAAAAGAGACATCTAATACATTTTGATAAATCATACTAATTTTTGAGAGATTGTGAAAAATATGATTTGAAAGATGGTTTATTACAAAATCTTCAATGTTTAGAAAAATCGTAAACAATTTTTTAGTTGAACGTGAATCATTTTCAAATTGAGGATCTGTCTCAATTACTTTTCTCTGAAAGTTTTTATCATTTTTAACAGTATTTATTAGTGCATCTGATAGATATGTTTCCAAACAAGTGATTAGATGCAAATATGACATTTTTAAAATCATATTATTTATGTCTCGATTAAAATCTTTTTGATCAACTAAATTATTTATATTTTGAATATTTTCATGGAAATTTGAATAAAAATTAGTATTATTTTTTATGCTATCAATAAGATAACTATTATCTGTAAATTCCATTATGTGCGAATCCGAAAAGCTATCTATATATAATTCAGGCTGATAACTGTTTAGACACATTATTATCTGATTATTTTTTCCTAAGAAATTTATTTTTTCTAATATTTGCTTTGTATGAGATTCATCTAAATTCCCAAAAACTTCATCAACCAAAATTATATGATTGTCAATATTGTTAATCTTATCAAATATCTGGTTTAGATTCTTAAACGCAGATTGTCCATTAGACAGAAAATCATTTCTTTTTTTCCGATTATTTACAAGATTTGTATCTACATTCAGCACTTTAAATTTTTTTTTTAAAAAATCTAAAAAATCATTCTTTTTTAGTGATTCACCAAGATTCGATTCTACCTTTACATTGGTTTGATCAAAAAGTGCTATTTCGACAACCTGATTTGGGTTTCCATTTTGTATTAGATCAAATTTATAAGTTAATTTAGAACTCAATTCAAAGATATCTGGTAATTTTTTTATTATAGTAGATTTTTGATTGTATATTCGATCTAAAAGACTAATTAATTCCAAAAGGGTTGTTTTTCCAGTTCCTCGAGGGCCAATT
>JAUWOE010000230.1 GCA_030612265.1 Promethearchaeum sp. | reverse complement strand
TTACTGACCCTAACGCTGTAAAAAACACAATTATTGATGTACTTTTTGCAGTAGAATTAGGGAATGTTCAGAGATTTCTTGTTTTACAACATCTTCAGAGCTTTAATTTTCAAAGATTAAAAATTGAAGAAACACTAAGTGTCTACGATAAAAAAGAAAAAGGAAAAGCCGAATTAGATTTGAAAGATGCAATTATTAAATTGGAAAGTATTGATGAAGAAATTAATAGCGTTGTTCTAGAAATTTATAAAGATCTACAAGTATCAAGAACTCCAAGATTAATTTTCACTTCCGTTTTTAAAACGCGATTATTTAAGCAAATAGTTAAGGTTCTCCACGGATGGGAATTTAATGATAATCTATTATTGTTGATAAAGGAAATTAGAGAATCACTTACACGAGAACGCGATTCGGTGCGTGTAAAAATGGATGAACAAGAAAATAATTTCCTAAAAAATCTACAATTGGTTTTTGTCATCGGATTAGTAGCTCAACTTATCACTCTATTTTATGCTGTTGAAGCATTTGATCCAATATATGGGAGCATATTTGTCGGAGTTTCACTGATTATCTCGGTAATAATATTATGGGTTCTTAAAAAAATGCAATGACAAAATATTGCTTCAAAATTCACTTTTTTTAATTTTTTTTTTTAATTCTAAAAACCGAACCAAAGAAAGAAATTATTCTATATGACAATAATCCCAATCGGGATGATAACTGTGAATTAAATCCATGATATCTGCATATTCTTCTGGAGATTAATATTATCCTCAACCTAACGAACTTTAAACCTTTACTCTTGTCCCTTGTCCCTTGTCCTCTTTTATCACAAAAATAGAATCTTTCAGTGTTTATCGAATAGATAAACCCACCACTTAAATTTATGGTCTTTATATTCTCCTTTGACTGTCGCAATTTGAGTAAAACCAACTTTTACATGCCATTTTGCTGAAGCTATATTATCCAAAGGAGTTTTAACAATGAAAGAAACAACTGGTTTTTTGAAATTTTGTTGGGCTTTTTGAAATATTATTTTACCAATTCCATTTCTATGGAATTTAGGATCCACCGCTATTTGATCAAGATAGATAAATTTTTTCTCTGAACCTGTTAGGAGATCTAAATTTTCGGGCCGGTCAGCATCTATTTTATCCACGGAGCTTCTAAATTTTCTAATGTCTGCTTTATTTAAATGAAAAGTTGCAAAACCAATAATCTCATTGCTCTTATTTTTTGCAATGAATATGTCAACTTCAGGATCTTTAATTAATCCTAAGTAATAACTTTCAGGCACCTCCTTTCGTAAAAAACCATGTTCATTCAAGAGATCTTTTTCTTGGAGGGTCAAAGAAGTAACATCTTTCACTTCTATAAGGTTTTTTAGTAATATTTTATGGATACCTAGACTATCCTCTTCGTTTGCTTTAGAAACAAAAAATTGCTTTGTTGTGGTTAATTTTTTATTCTCCATTTCTAATTTGATATTATTCTTTCTATTCTATATTTCTTTCTTTGCGAAAAAAACCAATCTCAAATTCTCAAATCTCCAAATTACTAATGATCAATCACATTCAAGAACCCAGAAAAATGTTCATCAAAACTTACTATATTTTTAATTTCATAATTATTACATAATACAATATTACTGGCATCAGTGAAACTAACAGGATCCCCAGGTGCACTTAATTTCTTTTGAAGATTGTAAATTGAATCTAACCAAGAATTTTCGATTGATAGTAAATTTGCAATAGCTAATGAGCCTAAAAATAATTTTTTCATTTTTTCTAAAAGATCTAACCTTTTTCCCTTCGTTCTTATATTAATCAAAGTTAAGGATTCATCAAGAATAAAATTTGAAGTGTAAATCTTTCCATATTTCTTCTTAATTAGATCTTTAATAATCGATTGAGATTGCTGATGATATTGGTCTTTTATGCTCAGTAAACCAAAATAAAATCCCGTATCAAGCAAAATTGCCATGGTTTAGGCTCCGTAAATGTCTTCATCTATAGATCCTTTTGTAGAATATTCAAAATTTTCAGCCATACCTAAAATTTCTTCTAATTGGGTTTGAGATAAAGGTGATTTTTCAGAAAAACGCTCTTCGAGTTCAGAAATGTGAAGAGATGCAATATCTATACAAGTATCAATAACATCTTGCTGTGATACCTTTCTTCCTAATCGCAATATTAATTTTGCAATTAATTTATCCAATTTATTTTTATCACGAAGTTTAACAACTGCCATAATTAAAGTATAAAAGTAGAAAATATTAACTTTTATACTTTTTAACATCAAAATATATGATTAATATGATTCTTCTTCAACTTTTTTATTGACTTGATGATCCAAATTAGAAAGAGTCAACCGCTGGATCCCAATAAATGGCACCACTATGAGGTAATATAGAATTGAATAAAAATTCTGAAAATAAATGTTAATCCCAATAATAATTATCCAAGTACCGAATGCCAGACATGAATTTAACAGTAATCGCTTCCACCCAAAAATTTCCCTGATATATTTCGCAAATGATATTAAAATTAAGATTATTCCAATAAAGAAGGAGATAAGCCCAACCATTTTGCTTGGTTCATTATAATAAATAAGATAAATGAAACCTACAATTTCGCCCAAAATTAAGCCAAGCGCGCCACCATAACACCCACAACAAAAATTATGATCCCCAATCTTTAATTCGTGATTTATATTTCCAGACTTATGATGAGATGTTTTTAGAGTTATCCAACCAATTTTAAGATAAACTCCCTTAGATTCCGCTTTTTTTATGTTAATCTTTGTTTTTTTCTCAATTTGCTTATTAATCTCTCCAATTTCTTCCGTTTCTTCTATGACATCCTTTTTTTATCTACTACCCTTATCAGTATGAGAACTTTTACACTTTTTCAGATTTTTGATGGGTATTGTTATGTGAACGAAACTGAGAAACAAAAGAAAACTAAGACAAAGGAAAAAAACCAGACCCCAATAGTTTACTCTGTTGGATATGTCTATTCTCAATATCTGAAACCAATCCAGATACAATAATAGAAGAAATAATGTAAAAGGAATTAAACCGCCTAATATTACTGCACTGACCTTCCTTTGTCTAATTATTTTATTAGTTTTTTGAACCTTTGATTTTTCTCCCATCTGATATTTAACTAACCTTCAATTTCCTTTTTAAATAATTGTTATTTCGATTTGTAATCCTATAATCAAGTCCATGACAAAATTCATTATAACAAATTTCAAGGAAGAAACTAGTAAAAAATCTTCTTAGATTGAAACATAATGATAATAAAGAATGAAAAATAGAAAATTGTAATCTTAAATGAAAAATTATTTTCACAGATGCATGAAATGTTGATCCTCGAATAAGGTAATAAAAAAGGTGAAATCATAAATCTCAGAACAAAAAAATAAAATTATTTATATTGATATTCATATATCTTCACACTTTCTAATGGTTGACTTTTCAGTTATCTTGGTGGCTGAATTCAAGGAAGGATCTCAAAATGCATTTTTCTTCCATCTAATTCATAGATTTTTGTTTTATCAAACTTCCCGGTTAGCGACTCCGAATTTATAAACTTTCAATCAAATCTATTGATATCAATTCAATTCAAAGCAAAAACGAACGAAAAAATGCAATTTAGACATTATCATATATAATCCATATTTTTAAGATATATTTTTAAGTCATAAGCAGTACAATAAAGTCATAAATCATTATTAGTTTAAATTAATTTAGATTGGGGATTTAAAATTGAGTTGTTGTGCTGGAAGCTGTGCTGGAAGCTGCGGTGAAAGCTGCGGTGAAAGCTGTGGTGGAAGCTGTGGTGAAAGCTGCGGTGAAAGCTGTGGATGTGAAAACTGCTGTCAGGATTGTGGAGGCGATTGTGGTGGCGCTTGTGGTCAAAGTTGTTGCAGTTCAGTATGTGATTGCTCGCAATGGAATTGTTGCGGTACTGCATCTGGAATTTCAATCCTTAAAATAAATACTATTACATCGTTCACTGTGATGATGCTATCCCTTATTTCAGGAATTATTGGATTTTTTGGAGAAGTCCCAATTTCCACTACTATTTTGAGTGTTGGGTTGATTCTCGCTGCTTTTGCAATATTAGGGTTAATGATATACCCGAGAATTTCACGGAATGAATAAAATTTCTACTTTCTTTTTTCTACTGATTATTATGTTTGATCTAAAAAAATCCCCTAGATCTTTCCCTATTCCAATTACTATTTACTAGAAGCTATTTCAATGGCAATTCTAACTATTAAAGCAATTATATATATCAAAACTTCAATTAAATCCCCTAAAATCCAAAGAGACCAAAAATTTACTCGACCGGGTCTAAAAAGCGAAATAATAAAAGAAAGAATAACCAACCCTACAACTGATAACCCAAGAATTTGCAAATATCTAATATCGTTGACAAATCCTGCAATAAGAAACCATGCTACCGCTATAATTACTAATGTCCCAAAAATTGTTTTCAAAGGATTTACTTCTTTTTTTTCATTTGCTTTTCTATTTCCATATTCATTTTCATTTTCCATTGGATAACCTATTTGATCAGAACCATGATATTGCTCTTCATCGTTGTATTTCCTTTGATCATTAATTTCAGTTTCGGCTAAAACAACCTTCTCATTCTGCCAATCGCGATTTTCAGACATATAGGATAATTAATTTCTAAATTTATATTTGTATTGGATTTTTTGAACAAGTTCCTATTTCCATTACAATTTTGAGTATTGGACTTAATCATACCGATTTTACAAAATTAAAATTAAAAATATACCCGAGATTTTCACGAAATGATTGAAACTTCGATCTTACTAATCAAATTTAGTGGAAAAAGGGAGAAAAAAGGGAGAAAAGTTAGCTAAAATTTATTACTTTATCACAATATTCACAAGTAATACTATTTCCCTTGATGAAATCCTCTTGCTGAGCACTGTCAAAATTTGCTCCACAGAATGGACAATAGCCCAAAATAACTGATGTTTTCATCTCGTGGAATTTATCACCGGATTTTATTACTTTCTCTTTGGTGAAAATTACTCGTAATTGGTTTTCAATCTCCGCAAGAAGTGCTGTAATTGTTTCCTCATTATCACCAGCAATTTCAACTTCAATACTTTGTTCTACGCCTCGAAGCAGGAAAACTATCACCATTTTTTGCTTCTTAACCTTTGTTAGACCATAGTACAAAATTTTTCCATATTTATTTTCAGCAGAGAACTCTTTAGAAACTAATTTGATCTGATGGCTACCCCCTACTTTTAAGAGAAGGTTGAAAATTTTCTGAAGATCTTGATCTTTATGGATAGGTAATATTTTTTTATCCTTATGGGTTAGTTGCCTATAAAGACTTTCTACCCTAGCAAGATTTGAGTCTTCCTCTGTAAAAAAAAGAGGATAAGTAATCCCAATAACTTTTGGTCTCATTGTAATAGCTTTTGGTTCGTCTAAAGCATTAAAATAGGACCGGTGGAAATGAAAGACTTGTTAAGATAAATATCTTATTTTTTTTTTTTTAATCAGAGTGAGATTCCCCACCGCTTCCACTTTAACTCAATTTCAAACCTTCTCCCACATTCTCCCATTTTTATCAAACAACGTAACACAAATTTTTTAAGAAAAAACTAAAAAAAAACTAAATAAAAAACTATAAATCGAATCAGAGAAAATATTATTGTGAGAGAAGATGTACGTTCAAGTAAATGACCTAAAGATCTACTATGAAGCCCACGGCTCCGGACAACCCCTAATTTTAATTCATGGGGGCTCAAGTACAGGAAAATCAAGCTGGGAAAAATGTATCCCGCTTTTTTCAAAAAAATTTCAAGTTTTCGCCTTAGATTCTCGAGTACACGGAAAAACAGATAATCCTAAAGGGAAATTGAACTATCAAATAATGTGTGATGATGTTGAAGCCTTTATCCATACTTTAGGGATAAAAAAACCGATTATTTGTGGTTGGAGTGACGGTGGTCAAATTGCTCTTGAAATTGGAATAAAATTTCCGACATTAGCAAATAGTTTAATAGTTGGAGGTGCTTACAGTGAA
>JAUWOE010000033.1 GCA_030612265.1 Promethearchaeum sp. | reverse complement strand
TTACTGAGGAGCATTTAAGTTATGGAATTTGAACAATTTCTGGAAAAAAATGAAGAAATAAGTAATGATCGAATAAAAAAATTACATGGTCTTGCTAAAAAAATCTGGAATAGGCAAAAAATAACTCCCATTGATCTCCATAATAAATGTTTGGACTCTTGGGATAAGATGAGCAGAGATCTTGATTGCAAAATACTTCCCTTAGTTAAAGTTTATGAAGATCGCCCTATTACAAATTTAATTTTCGGTTCTGGAAGTTTTACCACTGGAAAGTTTCAAGCTGAGCAATATAATGTGGTTAAATCATACTGTTCAAATCTACCAGTAATTCTGCAAGGGATCGTTTCTAATAAGTCAAAGGGACACAAATGTAATGCTTCGGATGTCAGTAATCAATTTTCAGTGCCACTAATAGAACTTGATTATATCGACTGGTATCATGAAAATATTGACAAAAATGAGCAAAACCCAATCAGAGCAACAAGATATTTATTTGGTGATAATGAAGAGAAACCCTCTTTGACCGAAATCGCTCGAAAATTTTCTATCAGACAAGATCGATTTCATAAGATTTTAGGCGAAGAAATAGCGCAAAAAATAAAAGCGCAAACCGATATTGTGAGTGCTCGCGGTTATAATTTTCAATTTTGCAGTTCCATTTTCGCACATCAACCAAATCACATACCGCACATAAATGATACACATCCTGCGGATTTAAGCTATGTAGATTCTGTATCAAAAAAGAAACTTTATGCCGGTTGGCAATCGGGTGCAATTGAATTAATGATGAAAGATAAAATTCATGAAACCTATCGAGGGAGCTTTATTGAGGTAGAATATATGGATAATTTTAATCAAATAAACACTCTTGACGAAGGTGCATTATTAGGTTTAGGAAAGGGGGTAACTCCTGAATCCGACATGAAATTAACTCCAACTCAAATTCAATCTGTTATGAAAATTATGGATGACAATTTCTTTTGCACTTTAGAACCTACAGGGTTAATTTTATTGTGGGGAGTCACGGATAAACCAATTCCGGTAATATATAAATCTAAAGAAGGTAAAATTGTAATTGTAAAACAACGAGCCGTTTTTGTTGGCGACAAATTCCGCAGTGGTTTAAATGCATGGGGAATAAAATTTAATGAGGATATTAAACAGCTTCATGATTTTTTATTTCCATAAATGATAAACGATCAAGATATAAGTTAAAATTTATTGGTGATCCTTATGAGAGAAGTGAATAGCAAATGGGTTATAATCGCTGGAATATTTTTAATTGTTTTATCAGTCAGTAGCTTTTTCATATTTGCTTCTGAGACTCATATCGTTCAAATTGGGAGATATTTTGATGGAACTGGTGATGAAACTCAAGATGGCATGGCTACAGATGTTTTCATAAAAGATAATATCGCATATTTAGTAGATGGTGCTGATGGTTTAGAAATTTTAGATGTTTCAGATCCATTCAATATTCAAGAATTGGGGCAGTTTGAAAATGATGTTGGCAGTTTTTATCCTAGAAAAGTATTTGTAAGTGAAGATGTTGCATATTTAGCAGTTAAGTTCAATGGCCTCAAATTAATTGATATTTCAGACCCGAGTAACCCAACCTTAGCAGGTTCGTATGCTAACAATTGCTCAATTTTAGATGTTTTTATAACAGAAGATATTGCTTATATTGCTGCTGGAGAAAATGGGATAGAAATCCTCAATATTTCAAATCCTAGTAATATTGTACAAATGGGAAACTACATCGATAATCACAATAATTCCTGGAGTATTGATTTTAATGAGGAAGAAAATCTCCTTTATGTAGCAGATCGCAGTGATGGTCTTGAAATTTTAGATGTAAGTATTCCAAGTTCACCTGTGGAGTTGGGTCAACTTGAATTGGATAGTGCAGTTGAAATTGATGTAGTTGAAAATTACGCTTACATAACTCTTTATGGAAATGGGCTATCCATAGTAAATGTTAGCGATCCATCAAATCCATTAGAAATCTCACGTTTTAAGTATGGTTTTATAAAGGATGTTTTTGTTAATGGTACTTCCTGTTATTTAGTTACAGATAGTGGGTTATTAGTGCTGGATGTTTCAGATCCTTTAGAACCTGTTATTGGAAATGTTTATGCTAATTATAATAGTGCTGGTGGGGTTTTTATCACCGAAGATTTGATTTACTATGCAAATGGATATTCGGGTTTAGAAATTTTACAAATAAAACCTACAAATTTGAATTACATCCTTGCGGGTGTTTTTATTGTCCCTGGATTAATTATGGTTTATTTTGGGGCAAAGTTACTTGAAAAAGTTAATGAAGAACACAAGCGAATGGAAAAAATCGTTAGGAATTACTAATTACTAATTTCTACTTTTTAATTACTTTTAATCCCGCAACTTGAACTTTTTCGTTGTTCCTTTTTTTCCTAATTTTGCTTGGAAAAGAAATATTTATATTTTTACTAAGAATACATGGCTTTTTGGACGCTTCCTCAATCAGTAATTGAGCTGGGCTTAAAGATCCTTTTTTAAAGTGGATTATTTTACTTTGACCAATAAAATTTCGTCCCAGTTGTTCAAATATAGAATTACAAGATGCGATCGGAATTCGATTTTCAAGCGCCCTTGCTTGAAGATATATTTTGTAATTAACCATTCCGGTTTTAGGAATAAGAGTAGGACTAAAAATTACTTCTGCTTCATTACTAGCTGCAAGATCTGTTAAAACGGATGAAATAGTGAGATCAAAGCAAATTAATATTGAAAACGTTATATCTAATTTAGCGTCTCGAAAAACTTGGAGCTTTTTGCCACTTTCCAAAATTTTTTTTTCCAGTCCATAGAGATGGATTTTATCTTGACGAAACATTTCTGTACCTTTTGAATCAAAATAATAAGCAGTTACAAATGGGCGTTCATATCCTTTATGTTTTTCCCAAATACCTCCTGAAATAATTGGAACATTATATTCTTTTGCCCATCGTTTCACATATTGATATTGCATTCCACGTTCTTCTTGGATTATTTCTAGAAAAGGAGTATTTTCAAAATCAAGAAAAAACCATCGTTCAGGAAGACATATTATATCTGGGTTGTGTTGGCACGCTTCTTTAATCAATTTCTCTACATGTTCGAAATTATTATTGTTATCTTTTGATACTAATGGTTGAACTAAAGAGACTGTAACATTCTTCATTAAATTCACGGTTTATGCCATTTAAAGGAAAAATATGATTTAGTTAAAGGATTGGCTAATAAAAACTTTTTCTTCACGCTCGTAGCGAGCCTTGCAGATCGAACCACATCTGTTGAGGTTATTTTTGAACGGTTTGAAAGAACTTGGATACAAAACGAAGAGTGATCTAAACCAGGACCACTCCTATAAACAATAAAATCCGCCCCAAATTTTTGACCCGGTCTTGGAATATATTTTTTTTCCCTTAAATCTTCATAAATTCGATATTTATCATCAAAAGCGGGGTAATTCTCACAAGCAAATTGATAGAATTCTTCTTCATTCAGCTTCTTTTCGCTTTGTTTTAAAATTATTTCAATTTTCTTTTTTTTTAACAAATAGAATGATTCAAAAAGTGTCAATTCGAGAGGTTTTGTAAAAATATGACCTTTAGGTTTCCTAATTCCAACAGGAATTCCAAAATATCTCCCAAAACCATATAGGATAGACGCGTAAAAATTATTGAAAACAATCACTCTGGATCCAATCAAGGTAGTTGGAATCGGTGTTTTGGGGAATTCACCAGATTCCAGTAGTTTTTCCAAATCCTTTTCATCTAAATTTGGATCCATGAAATTTGATAGAGGCGTCATTTTAATATATTAATATTAAATCAAATCTAGAGAAAAAATTTTTCCATATTTTAAATCTTATTTCAATTTATTACCGCAGTTATGGCAAATTTGTGTTTTTCTTGATAACAAAAATCCACATTTCGGACAATTCGTTAGAATAGATAGTGAATCTGGCTCTTTAAATTCCCAATTCAATTTATATCCGCAATTATAGCATACTTTAGAGTAAGGTCCGGTGCTAACAAACCCACAATTAGGGCATTTTTTTATTATTAATGGTGTATAATGCCCATCCAATTTTACTAATTTCTGGATTTTTAATTCCAAATTGTCCTTTTCTATGGGGGGTTTTGCTTGACTTCTTTTGTTTATCCTTTTATTTACTGCTTTTGGATTGAAGATAAAAGGGATAATAAAAAGAGAGATAGATTCAATAAAGGTAATAGAATAACGTTTTACAGAGTGATCTCCTTTAGTAATGGCTTTGATATTTTCATACAGTAGAAAAAGTATTAAAAAAGTAATTAAAAGTGAAATAATTGGAATAAGAACTCTCGCAATATTTTCTAATCTTGAATATTTTATTTTTTCATTTTTCACCAAATTCAATCACACTGTAATTAGAACTAATTTCTGTATACTTATATGGGATTCCATCTGCTTGATAGAATTTTCCAAAGAATTCATAAAAAGTTAAACGCAATGCGTGTATTGCAGCTAATATCCCTTCGAGGACAATAACGAATAAGTTTCCAAGTACAACAATTAATACAACAGCAATTACTGAATTAAACATTTTAACAATTTCCATGATTACTAGCATCAATCCCATATGAGCCATTGCTAAGGCTAAAACTCTGGAATAACTTGCTACGTTTGAGAGTATACTCAGGAATGTTTCTGCTACATCAACTGCTTGTTCCCCCATTAATCCTCCTACAGATTCATGTTTCAAATACTTTACTCCAAAAATTCTCCCAATAGGTTTACTAATCAATAGAAATAAGGCTGGAATAATGGTTAATAATATAGGATAAGGGATAGAAGAATTAGGAGAAAACCATGCATCAAGATCAAAATTAAATTTAAATATCACAATTGCTCCCCCGATTAAAATTAAGATTTTCCAAAATGGTTCCGCAAATGCCAAGAAGGCTTTCTTGTTATGAATGTCATTTAACATTGCCAGAAACCAGCCAATGCAAATATGAACAACTCCTACAAAAATTGACATCTTCAATATAGTTGTAACTTCATGCATAGGATTTACAAAGAGTGGATCAAACAATTCTTCATAGCCAAAAAACGATCCATACATTAAACCTCCAAAACCAGCCGCTAGACCTAGCCACATTAATAAAAATCCACCATCATACATACTATTTTCTTTATGTTTTAGATTTATGACAACCATTAATAAACCGAGAAAAAATAAAACAAGACCATGACCGATGTCACCAAACATCAATCCAAACAATAATGGATATGTTATTGCTACAATTGGTGTCGGATCTAATTCAGAGTAATTTGTTACTCCATATAATCGTGTTAGAAGAGTAAATGGTTTAAAAAGTTTATTGGGTTTAATTAAGGAAGGAACTATCAATTTGGTTTCTGTTTCTTTATCCTCTTCATAATTAAATTCTTCAGATTCTGTCCCATGTATATGTTTTTCTTCAGATTTTTCTTTTTCCTTTGATTGATCTTCCATTGTGTGAGAAACTATTCGGATTTTTCCTTTAAATTTTTCAATTAAAGACTCTGTTATTTCATCTTGATCCTCAGAAGGTATAAATGCTTTAAGCCTTACTATATCTCCCCTATATGTTTCTCTGCATTGCTTTTCAAGAAGTTCATATTTTTTAAAACTCTGTAATAATTCCATATATGCTCGGAATTTTTGGGCATTATTTTTTTCTAATTCAACTAATTTCTGATTTTTTTCTATCTTTTCATATCTAAATTTAATGATTTCTTCTAATAGGACTATATTCAAACCCGTTTCGTTAAAATATACTTCAAAATTTGATATTTCAGTGGCACTGTGACAAATTTCAGTAATTTTTTGATGATATGAGTGATGAAATATTGTGAAGAAAAAAGTGAAATTCTGGCTAAATTCTTTGAATTCTAAAATGACTGGAATTTCTTCATGTTCTAAAGTAACTTCCATATCGGAAAATTCACTTGGTGTTGAATAAAATACTCTGAATTCCATCTGATCAAACCAATCTAAAGAAATACTTGTAATGTCGTAATCAGACAGCCATATTAGAATATCTTTTAATAGCTTATCCTTTTTAATTTCTTCTTGTTCCAATTGAATATCATTTAAAAAACCCTTCAAATGTCGAATTTCTGGAGTTATATGGTCATGCAATTGGTTAATCCCATCAATCATCGATGAAATTTCCATTTTATATCTTAAATCCTTATTTGGTGCTTCGATTTTTTCAGGATCTAACTCAAAATTTTGGAAATAATATATAATGCATTCATCAATATCGCTAATTTTTTGGTTAATTTCATCCCGATCGGTGGATTCAGTTAAAAAATGTTCCCTTCTTAGATGATGGGGTGTTTTTATTTCAGTGTCTTCAAACAATTTAATGTGGATTTTATTTTTGGGAACTTCGATTAAAAATTCTGGGATTGAATTTTTATGAATTGAAATTTCCAATAAACTCATTTTTTCAGGTCGTAACATTAGATTTCACCAATACATCGTTAATTATTTTCTATCTCCAAAAAATTTTTAATATTTTTCATTCTAATAAATTCCTCACGTTCTTCATCATTCAAAAGCTCTGAAATTGTTTTAATACCAACAGACAAGCGAGGGATAATGATTTCTTCCAATGCGTCAATGCGTCTTTTTAGTTTTTTATTCTCTTCAGCTACGTGATATAAAAGGAAATCACTTTCCGCTAGTTTAAGTATAATTTTTAATACTTCATTTAGTCTTTTGATTAAAATATCAAGCGTAAGATCTGTACTGCTATAAGAGTAATTTGGAAATTGCTTTTTTGGAAGGATCAACTCAATTTTCGGAACATCTATTCCCATCTCATGAATATATGTAATATTAATTTCTGGAGCTAAAGTTGTTTTAGTTAAATTTGCAATGCGATTGATTTTTCTTATCCCCATTGTTTCGTATGCTTTTTTAAGCAAAATTATCTCTTCTAATAAATGATCTCGCATTTTAAGCCTCAAATCAAAATAATCCTTCGCATAATCTCTCAATATTTTTAGAATTTGTACTCTTTTTAGATCAAGGAGTTTTTCTCCCCTTAGAGAAAAAGTCTTTTTCTTTTTTAGATGGTCTAATTCTGGTTTAGTGGGTATCAAATTTTTGAAAGACAAAATCAATTACTCCTTTTCTCAACGAAATATTTCTTAATATATTCTTTCTTAATCCTTACTAACTCTCCTTTTCCAATCTCTCCTAATATATTCCAGGCAATATTCAATGTTTCCTCAAATGACCGCTCTGTTTCTCCTTGATTAGTAAAATAATTCTCAAAAAGTTCTCCAAATTTTAAATACTTTTTATCGACAAGGGTTATACTGTCAGAACCAATAATTGATTCAAGCTCTTTTATTTGTAGGAAATTATTATATGCTGCATAAAGTTGAGATGCCACATCGCTATGATCTTCTCGAGTACTACCTTCACCGATTGCATCCTTCATTAGACGAGATAAAGATGCTAGAGGATATATTGGAGGAAAAATACCTTTCTGATGAAATTCTCTTGATAAAACGATTTGCCCCTCTGTGATATATCCTGTTAAATCGGGGATTGGATGTGATATGTCATCATTTGGCATTGTAACAACGGGTATTTGAGTAATTGATCCCTTTTTCCCGCGAATACGGCCTGCTCTTTCATATATTGAAGCAAGATCACTATACATATATCCCGGAAATCCTTTTCTAGCTGGAATTTCACCTTTAATATTTGATACTTCTCGTAATGCTTCTGCGTAACTTGTCATATCACTTAAAATAATTAATACATGCATATCATGCTTGAAAGCTAAGAATTCGGCAGTGGTTAAAGCGATTTTTGGGACAATTAACCGTTCAATTGTAGGATCAGAAGCTAAATTAATAAAAGATATAAGCCTTGTTGTGCCTCTTTCTTCAAATTTATTTTGAAAATATAATGCACTTTCTGCTAAAATTCCAATTCCACAAAAAATTGTCACGAAAGGCTCATTAGTACGGACTTTTGCATTATTTACTATTTGAGCGATCAATTTATTGTGTGGAAGACCTTGACCTGTAAAAATTGGTAGTTTTTGACCACGAATAAGAGTATTAAGTCCATCGAAAAGAGAAATGCCAGTTTGAATAACATCTCTTGGATATGCCCGTCTGGTTGGATTTATTGGCTCTCCTTCAATTCTACGCATTTCTTCGGGCAAAATTGGAGCACCTCCATCTATGGGGAGACCCATTCCGTTAAATCTACGGCCGATCATCTCCCTAGAGACACCAACTAAATATGTTTCGTCAAGAAAAGTAATTTCTGTTTCATCTGTTCCAACACCAATTCCAAAAGTGCCTTCAATGACTTGTATCACGACAACTTCATGACTTACACTTAAAACTTGACCTGTTCTTAAGCCTTCTTCAGTTTTTATACGAACAATACTTCCATTTTTTATATTGTGATGCTGTATTGGTTTCAAATATAGTAATGGGTCTTTTACTGTTGTTAGATTTTTATATATTAGTGACATTTTTACAAAAGCTCCGCGTACTGTCTGTGGATCTGCAATAAATCACGGGAAAGCATTAAATCCAGCAAATCTAGTTCATCCAAATTATCATTACTTACATCTAATCTTGCTCGTCTTATTGAATTTATTACTTCTAATTCTTTGAATCTAAAGAATGGAACGTTTTGTCTAATTAAACTCAAACTTTCGTTATAATATTTTAAAAATAAGCTGATAAGCTTCATTGTTTTCTGTGGAGAAGAGTAACGATCATTATCATTAAAACCATTTTGAATAAGAAAACCTTCTTTGATTAAATTTGCTGTATATAAAATCAGTTGTTGGTCTGGCGGTAAATTTTCTGGGCCAATTAACTTAGCAATATTTTCTAGTTCTCCTTCTCTGGAAAGTATGTAATTTATGGCTTTTCTATATTCTTCCCATCCTTTATGTATATTTTCTTCCCAAAATTCCGCTAAATTGTCATATAATGAATAGCTATTGTTCCAATTAACGGAAGGATAATGCCTCGCATAAGCAAGATTTGGATCCAATGCCCAAAATGCTTTTACAAATCTCTTTGTATTTGTTGTTACAGGTTCACTAAAGTCTCCACCCCCTGGGGAAACAGCGCCGATAATTGTGATTGAACCTATTCTTTTTGGACTTCCCACAATTTCAATCAAACCTGCTCGTTCGTAGAAATTAGCTAATCTCGTTGCTAAATATGCCGGATAACCTCCTTCAGTTGGCATTTCTTCAAGCCTACCTGATAACTCTCTTAAAGCTTCTGCCCACCGACTTGTACTATCGGCCAGGAGTAATACATCCTTTCCCATATCTCGGAAATATTCTGCCATTGTTATTCCCGAAAAAATTGAGGCTTCACGTGCAGAAACTGGCATATTACTGGTATTTGCAATCATAATCGTTCGTTCCATTAAAGGTCGATTATTTTTTGGATCTACTAATTTAGGAAAACTGTTTAATAAATCAGCCATCTCGTTGCCACGTTCGCCACAACCTATGTATACAATAACATCAGCGTCTGCAAATTTTGCTAAAGAATGTTGCACAACTGTCTTACCTGTTCCAAATCCTCCAGGTACTGCTACAACTCCTCCTATGGCTACAGGAAAAAGTAAATCAAACACTCGTGTTCCGGTTATTAATGGTCGATCAGGCATCAAGCGTTTATGATAAGGCCGAGGGATACGGATAGGCCATTTGGAAAGGAGTTTTTGATCATAATTTTTTATTTTATTTTTATTCTTAATACTGCAAATTGTATCTAAAATATTGAAATTTCCTTCAGAGATCTCAATAATCGTACCAGATACACCTTTTGGAACCATAATTTCATGATGAAGTGAAAATTCTTGTACATATCCGATAATATCTCCTCTGCTTACAACAGTTCCCTTTTTAACTGTTGGTATAAATTTCCACTTCTTTTTTCGATCAAGTGCATTAATTTTCAATCCACCTGAAATGAAATCTCCTGTGATTTCTGCAATGGTTTCCAAAGGGCGTTGAATTCCATCATAAATTGAATTGAGCAATCCTGGACCTAATTCCATTGAAAGAGGATATTGAAGATTTGTTACAATTGCGTTTAATTTAAGACCTAATGTTTCTTCATAACATTGAATTACTGCAATATTATCTATAATTTTTATGATTTCCCCGGTGATGTTTAACTCTTCACTAATATTAACCATATCCCCTACAGATTGATGGGAAAAACCCTTTACTTTGATTACAGAACCATTGATTGAACTTATTTTGCCTATAATTTTTAGATTTTCATTCAATATCTTTTACCTCAGGATGTTTGCTACGAAAAATTTCCATTGCATTCTTAACATTTACTTCACAAATCGGGAATATTTTCATAAATTCTATAGATAATTTCTGTTTATGTTTTAATATCAGAGATTCGAAGGTGTAATCGATACAAAATGTGTTATGTCTATCAACAATTTTGAAACCAAACAAAGTGTCGATTGTAGAATCACTTAATTTAAGTATATCTCGCTTTTCAGGTAATAATTTAAATATTGAATTCTTCTTAAGATATTTGAGATCACTAGAATTTGTATAGACATCTGATGCGATATTAACTAGTGGGAGAAATTCAATTAATTTGTCTTTTAAAAACTCAAAATATTTTTCTGGTTTTTTTTTAATCTTATTTAATAATTCATTTTCTAAAAGCTTAATAAAATTTTCAACACATTCTGTTTTTTTACGTGCAATTTTTTGATTTATTTCTGATATTCTTTTACTTTCTTCAATGTTTAACTTAATTTGGGTTTCTTTTATTAATTTTTTTTCGATTTTAAGAAGATCTTTTTCAGTTTTTTTATGAGTTGTTTCTATTATATGATTAATTGAAGCTTCTTTCCTTTTATGAAGAAGTTCAATCTCTTTTTTTGCTATCCGTGCCTTATCATAGGCAACATCTTTAAAATCTTCACGTAGTGACATTGTTATATTCTCCTGATATCCTAAATTAAACCAATATATTTTTGTATAAATTTTTGAAAGTAATCGAATTCAAGTAAGCCCTTAATATCTGGAACCTCAATTATAATCGGGGTTTTTCTTGTTTTCAAAGTTCTAAAAAAATCTTTAAATCGTATTAAAAATTTCTCACTCATTATTATTAAACCAATATCTTTATCTCTCAATATTTCATTAAATTGTTCCTTAAATTCATCTTCATCATTCGTAGTTATTTCATATCCTGTAATACCTATCAAACCGAACATTAAATTTAGATGTTCGTCACCAACTGAAACAATTTTCATTTTTTCTTTAAACCCATCTTTTTCTTTAACCTTAAATCAAAAATTTATTCCTAAAATTTTCAAACCTTTTGGGATTAATGATTTTGATTTAACTTTGTAAATCATATCAATCTCACTTAAATTCATATGTTGCTGGGAATCTAGCATCTCAAAATTTCTGTCCATTTCTTCAATTAATTCGGTTTTATAAAAATTAATTTCTTTATACTTGTTTTCTAGAGCTTTTTTATATTTTAGTCCATACTTTTCTTTTACTTCTTCTATCTCGGCTTTAATCTCTTCTTTTTCTTTATCAATCATATATTTATAACGCTCTTCGATTGTTCTAATTTCTAAAAATATTTTTTTAGGATCATTAGAAAAACTTCTGTTACGTAAATCCTCACACTGTTCGGGGCTAATATCCTTACAAGATAGTTCTTCATCGGTGAATTTTAAACAAATATCGCTTGCCTTTATATTTTTTTCATTCTGAATTTGATTATTTTTCATTTTCTTTTTATTTTTTTTCGACATTCCCATTCTATTCACCAATTTATATTCTTGTTGTTTTATTTTATTACTATTTCTATTATAATATGCTTATTTTAACTGTTTGAGCAAGAATATTACTAATTTCCATTTCTTTGAGTAAAATTATTTGGAATATTAATGCCAAAGAAGAAATTTTAATATCTGAAATAATTCTTGATTTGAAGTTTATTAGAAACTGATTTAAGAAATAGCTTGAAAGCTTTACCCAAATTTCTGAGTCTGGTTTTTCTAATAATTCAGATAAAAAGTCAAAATCTCTTTTAGGTTTTAAAATAATTGTTAAGATTGATAAAAAATCATCCAAGGAACTACTTTTGCATAGTTGATTAATCTGGGATTTATTAAATAAATACCCATGAAAAATTACATAAGGTTTTATTGAATCTATTGAAAGTCCATTATATAATGCACGATAAATTAAATTTAGATTATAATAATCTATTTGACTGTTAATATACGGTATTATTAATTTTTTTTCTCGTTTAGGGAGAAATTCGATTTTTTCAAGCATATTTGTAAAATTGAATTTATCTAATTCATGTTCAAAGTAAAAAACTTCACCTGTTTTTTCAAAATCTTTAAGTGTTTTTCTGATAATTTTTTCATAAGGTGTTTTTCTTATTATATCATAAATCCCTTTAATTGATTTGCCTTTAATTAATTCTGAAATAAATTTTTTTCTTTCCAACAATATTTCTGGTTTAAAGTAGATCTGATCTAAAATAGTATCTATTGAAGATTTTTCTATTATACCATAGACCGCTTGTTTTATGTTCCATATTTCATAACGAATTAGAAGTGATTTTAAAAAAATCTGAATTGATTCAGGGGATGAGACAATGATTTTTTCAAAGATATCAAAATAAGTTTTCCATAAGGAACGTTCAAATTCTATAATATTGTGCTCTTTTGGTAAAAAATTTGGAAAAAATCGTTTGGTGAAGTTACCTAAAGAATCTAAATCTTCAAACGATTTAATTTTTTGAATGTCCTCAGGCGTCATTAAAAGAGATTTTAATAAAGCAAGTTTGACATACACAAACGAATATTCATCCACCGCAACACGCATATAACTCCCGACAATGTAATTGTTAAATTATTTTATATTTTGGTAATCTTTTAACTAATTCTCCAAACTTATTTTCCTTCTTGATTCTTCTAATTATCCATAATTTCTTTGATCAGAATGAAATTTTGTATTAAGGAATCTTCGTCCAGAGTAAGATACCCACAATAAGCCCATAAACAGCAAGTGCTTCCCCTAAAGCTACAACTAGAAAAGCTTTGAAAAATTGTTCGGGTCGTTCTGCTAAAACTGATATTGCAGCGGTTCCTGTAGTTTTTATTGCAATTGCGGAACCTAAAACTGAAGTACCAATTGCAACCGCAGAGCTTATTGCTAGTATTGAGGCTACATCAATACTACTGGTTGTTTGAGTAGTTATTGCAACCGCTGAGATTGTTTTGACTGAAAATAGTATGGAAAATATTAAAACAACCTGCCAACTTAACAATAATATGAAAAATTTTGTTTTACCACGCATTATAACACACTTCATGATTTATATTAAATCACTATTATATCTAATTAGTGTTTAATGGCGTATTAAGGTTTTTAAATTCAAAAATAGGGTATTTTAACCACCCGCACTCAAAAATTTTGATCGAAGATTACTTATTAACTCCTTTAATATCTCAGAATTGGCTCTAAAAAGAATCGATGTTTTAGGTAATTTTAAGGATCCAAATTTGGAAATATAACCTTCTGTAATCTCGATTTCCCATTCATCTCCAAGGAATTTATTCCCGTTCAAAGAATTTTTACATATTGATTTGAAATATTCCTCTAATTTTTTTCGAGGAATTCCGCTTTCAATAATATATTCTTCCATGAAGCTAACCTACACCCAAATTTTCTCGTAAAGACTTCCAAAAATCCAAAAAAATAAAAAAATTTAATGAGTTGCTAATATAATTCTAACAGAATCTCCCACTGAAGCACACGAGTCGCAAGCTTCTTCAATATGCTTTGCTACGCTCAGATATTGCATTATAATTCGAAGTGGGATGTCTGCTCGATTATATAAATGCCCATGGAGATCTCGATATATCGTATCTACATTATCTTCAATTTCATCTAATTTATTACAGAAATCTGCGGCAAAATGCATATCCTCTCCCAATTTTTTCATAAGATCATGTAATGTGTCTCCCATATTAATAAAAACTTCCACCAAATGTTGGAATTTTGGAATCATCTCATCTTCAGGTCGAGGGCTATATCTAATTTTACTCAATCTAACTGTAGATCCTGCTTGGTTTGCTTGTACTTCATTCATTTTCATAACTAAGCGGAAAAAATCAGATCTATAGATTGAAACTGCTTTTGCAACGGTTTCCAAATTTTGATGTTTAAGCTTTATCGATTGCGTTTCATGATTTCTTATTTTCAAAACTGATTTTTGGAGAGTTTCATCATCCCCATCAAAATATGCTGTAATAGCAACACCCATTTCTTTAAATGATCGGCTAATTAGTTTGCTTTGTTCTTCAAGAGTTTTAAACACAATTTTTTCCATTCGATTCATTATTTCTCACATTTTTGATTTATCCATTACAAAAAAGAATAATAAAATATAACTTCCCTTCAATATCAATAGCGGGAAAAGCGCCTTAAAATGTTTTGCTAACATTGTTACAATCACAATTTAATTAGGGTATTTAAAAGTAATGTTATACCACAAGTTAATACTGCTGCAAAAACCATCTGCATTCCGTATTTAATAATAGAATCTTTTGAAAGTTTTGCTAAATACCCTCCTAATAAAAATAAGACTACTAGTGTTAATATAAAAGAAATTATGAACTGAATCAGTTGAGAATAATCATTTAAACTGAAGATAAAAGGTAATACTACAATCATTACTCCAAAAAATGGGGATAATCCATCGACGATGGCTGCAACTATTCCTGCAAAATGTTGGGCTTCTTCATAGATAGTTTGCTCATTTTCTAATTTTTTATCTTTTTTTCTTACATTAAACTTTTTTAAAGAGGGAATTACGTTTTTTTCTTGGTTCTTTATTGAGGATTCACCAATTTGTATCCCCAATTTTCTTGCTTGCTCTTCGGTTAATCCTAAATGTTTATATTGGAGAGCTGGTTTAAGTTTGGTGCTTCGTATACTTTCAAATTTACCTAAAGCAAGCTGTAAGTCATTTTCAGACCATTTTGGGACATCAGATTCATTGGTTCTTTTTCCTTTTTTATCTAATAATCCGAGAACTTGCTTCATTTGGATCACATTCAAACGACGTTCAGCAGTCTCTGCTAAATGACTTCCTGTTAAACCTGAGATACCAATAGCCAATGCTGTAATTAAACTAGTGAAAAATAAGAAAATATTTAATTGGGGTTCATCTTTTAAAAAGAAAATGAAAGAAGCTAATACAATTCCCAATGCGGTAAGAATCCCGTCAAAGAAATTCATGGCAAAATATCGACGAATTATTGGTGACGCTTCGCTAATTTGCCATAAGATTTTATAACGTTCAAGAACTTTAGTTTTAAGTTTCGATTCGGACATTTTTGACATTTCGTTCGTAATCAATAGAGAAAAAAGAAGTAAACCTTTAAAATTTTTTTGACTAAAACCAACTATTATCTAATTCACTAGGTTGAAATGTAAACGGGTAGTAGGTTTTCAAACCGGTTAAAATCATCCAATAAATCGAATAAAACGTGAATCCAATTATTTGAAGCAATAGAAAAAGCAATATGGGATGGTTATTGATTGAGTATTTCTTCTTACAAATTAACCAAAGAATTATAGGAAAAAGTAAAAGATGTAAGCTCAACAGAACGATATTAGATTGGCCTTCGATTAAGCTGTATGAGTTATAAACTCCGTTCAATAACCCTAAAATTATTAAAAGACCCATTTCAACCGGATGAAGTTTTTTAAATTCTTGCGGAACATGGATTTGGGATCTAAGTAATACTATTTGAATAAAAAATAGGGGAACCATCATCCCTAAATGCCCTACATATTCATCATAAAAATATATTAGCTTATATGCATCTGCCATCTTGCTTGTTGGATTATCTCGTAAAATAGTTTGAATATAACCATTTTCTATTAATTTCCCATTAATCCTATTAACAATAACATGGCTTGAATTACCTAATATGAAAAGAGCGAGTAAAATGAGAATTAAGTAATCAAAAATTATCTTTGCTTGAAAGTCTGGGTTTTTTTCTTTCGCTGCTTTTACTGAATCCCTATATATCCACCAAATTATGCAAGGTGTTGCTAAATTCAATATAATTAATTGAGAAATATCGGATCCTTTTAATTCGACAGAATATGGAAAGTTTGGATCATTTACTGAAGCCATTTCTGAGATATAGAAACTAATAGTAAAATTAAATTTCAAGACCATCGTGCACAAAACATAGAGAAGAACAAAAGAACCGACTAAGACAATCGTTTGCTTACTTGGTGTGTCTAAATACAAGTTAATTTTTTTTTTTTTTTCATTAATAGTTAAATCTTCGCTCATCTATAACGCATCCAATCCTTCCAATCCTTCAATGTTGACATCAAAGTTAATGTTTTTTCTCTAGAATCCAGATGTAAAGCAACATCGCCTAAGATTACACCATTTCCCATGGCTCCAATAATACTCAAATCTTTTATTTTTGCTCCAATAGCCGAAATTATCTTAGGATCCATAATTTTTATGAAATTGTTTAAGTCTGGATGTATACTATTGCGAGCGTGGATTATTTTCTGGGAACTAATATCTACATTGAGTTCTAACTCAAAAGAAAGTACACCATTTGAAGAATACAACCATATTTGTTTAATATTTTCAAGAATCATCCAAGGATTCGGTTTCCATTTAAATCTCACCAGTGAAATATTTTGTTGTGGCATACTTAACTGCTGTAATTTATCCTCGAATAAAATATATTTTATGTGATATTATTTATATTATGAAAATTTCTTATATGGGCACTGGATACGTCGGTCAAGTTAGTGGAGCTGTATCTGCTCATTATGGTCACGATGTCATTTTAATAGATATTGATGAAAATAAAGTTAATTCAATAAATCAAGGTAAACCAACGATTTTTGAGAAAGATCTGGATGAGATGATTGATGATTTAGTATTAAACAAGAAAAAATTACGTGCTACTTTGGATACTCATCAAGCGGTTTTAGATACTGAAGCTTCATTCATCTGTGTTGGAACCCCTGATAGAGGTGGCATGATTGATTTATCTTATATTCAAAATGTTTCAAAGTCTATCGGTCTTGCTTTGAAGGAAAAAAATCAATTTCATCTTGTAGTAGTAAAATCAACAGTTGTTCCAGGCACTACAATAAATACAGTAAAACCAATATTAGAAGAGTTTTCGGGAAAAAAAGCAGGCATTGATTTTGGAATTGCGATGAATCCAGAATTTTTGCGTGAGGGGCTTGCTGTTTCTGATAATATTGATCCTGATAGTATTGTTATCGGAACCCAAGATAAAAAATCCAAAAAGATGTTAAAGGAAATTTATGGTTGGGCAGCTGAAGAAAAATTCACATTTGTTAATGTCACAGCTGCTGAAGCAATTAAATATGCAAAAAACTCATTTCTGGCAATGAAAATTACATTTGCTAATGAATGGGGTAATTACTGTGATGTAATGGGGATTGATGCCAAAGAAGTTCTTGACGCGATTGGTGCCGATAGACGAATAAGCCCGATGTTTCTTAGAAATGGACCTGGTTATGGAGGAAGTTGCTTTCCTAAGGATATAAATGCCATTATCCATTCTGGACAGGTAAACCATTCACCCTTTAGAGTTTTAGAAGAAGTAGTTGCAGTAAACAATAAACAATACTTGTCTTTAATAGATTTGGCAAAATCAAAAATTGGATCAATTGTAAGGCGTAAAGTGGGAATATTGGGGCTTTCTTTCAAACCAGATACGGATGATACTCGTGAATCTCCAGCTTTAAAAATTATTACTTATCTGGTTTCTCATGGATGCGAAATTACTGCATATTGTCCACAAGGTATTGAGTTGGCAAAAAAATGGTTAACAGATAACAGAATAACCGACATCAAATATGCAAAATCGGCAGAAGAATGTGTTCAAGATGTTGAATTCGTGTTAATTCCTACTGATTGGCCTGAATTTAGAGAAATCCTCCCAAAAATTAAGGTACCTACATTTGTTGGTCATCGATCTTTTGTAAATCCTGATGATTATGCAAATGTTTATAGTCTTGGCTATCCAAAAAAATGAATTATGAGTGAAAATAATGCCAAAAGACTTAACTATTCGCCAAAGACATTTTCTAAAATCTAAAGATAAGAAAATTATTATAGGACAATTCAAATTACTATTTTTAGGAAAAGAAGAAGAGTTTGCAAAGTTAATCACCCCAAAATCGCGTATTGAATGGATTAAATTAGATCAAAACCAAGTACTTTATGCAATTGATAACGTATTGACTTTTTGGATGAAGGGAGACAAAATTATTCCATTATTGAGCTACTTAATGAAACATCCAAATCCCTTTAAATTCGTGAAAGTAGATCAAGGTGCGATAAAATTTGTTTCTAAAGGGGCAAATGTAATGCGTCCTGGAATAATTTTTATTGATTCTACAATTAAAAAAGGAGATGTCGTGACTATTCTCGATCCACAGCATGGTAGAGTCTTATCTGTTGGTGAGGCACTGTATGATGCTGAAAAAATGGAGAGTTTAAGCGATGGAAAAGTCATCAAGTGTGTCCACTCTTTAACGGATAATATATGGGCATTTTCCAAGAATTTTGACTAAGTTCCATTTTTTGTATATTTTTTTTCAAGAAATTATTTTATAATTCTTATCTAAAAATGATTATATTCAATCTCGGAAATTCAAGCGAGCATTTTAAACCAAGGATGATTTCTAATTTTTAAACTAAAAAATGAATAGATTTGATTTTTTTCTATTTCTTGAATCAAATTTAAATGATTATTAACCAAATAATCAATATCAATCTCTCTGGTTGAAAAACTTGTTGTTGAAATTCTTAAATAAATTTGAATAAATTCTTTGATCAATTCTATGTATTCTAAATATTCATGTAATCCGGTGTTTCTTTCTCCTTTTTCCTTAGATATCCCAAAATCACAAATTACAGAACCAATCAAGCATATCGATATTTGTTCTTCTATCCAGTCTATTACAAATTCTTGATTTTCTACTGAATTATTGCAATTGTGTGAATGCAATTTGGTTAAAAGCAATCCAAATATAGAAAACAAATTATTATCAAATAGGATTAAAGGCAATTTATATAGGTAAGAGCTACGGAATTTCAATGCATTTCCCCATGCACTTGAATTATATAATGCCCGATACATATTTAATACCACATTGGAGGAGAGATACACCAGTAAAGCGAGTAAAATCCCATTGTTTGGAAGTTGTTTCAGCACTTTGAAATTGATATCATCTTCTTTAAAAAAATATACGCCTCCATATGCAATTAAAGGTGTGATAGTTTCAGATTTTAATCCCGCAAACAATTTCTTCCCCAACTCTCTAATATATACAGTTGGTTTAATCAATTCAGCAATTATGTTTTTTTTTTTTTCAATGTTATCAACACTCTCAAGAAGTTCTGGAAGAGCTAGATATTGGCGACTTTTTCCAATAATATATCGTTCAATATCCTTTCCACGTATTTCTCCAATAAATTGTTTTTTTTTTTCTTTTGAGAGTTTAAACCATTGCTGAGCTGTAATTCTATATTGGAAAGTAGGTGGAAATTTATGTTGAAAGCGAGCAACTCGAGTTCCTTCGTGAATTTCGATTATAGGTTTTAGTTGATGATATTTATTTGCTTTGATTAGGAATTTTTGCATATCATCCGAAATTTCAGTGAAAAAAATATTATACATATCTGACAGATCTTGAGAAACTTTTTGCATTTCGATGTTATATAGGTTGAATTCCTTTAGAATAGATTCATCTTTGATTAAAGCGGAATAAAAGTGATGATCTTGTTTCTTGTCATGAATATCTGACTTTCCTCGTTTTGTAATTGTAATGATGCAAGGATGAACATTTGCCCCTGGAAAAACTTGCATTTTGGGATTAAAATCAACAATTAATTGAATATTACATTGCTGCAATAAAAAAAAACGTAATTTTGTAGCATAATCATTAGATAAGACACGGTTGGGTATAATAAAGGATAAAAATCCTTTTTCTTCAAGATGATCTACAGATCTTTTCAAAAAATAGAAATACAGATCAGGTTTACTTCCTTTTTTTATAACCGAAGAATAATTTTCTTTTAATTTATTTAGTGTTTTTTGTGATATGTTTTTTTTTTATGTTATCTGAACTTATATATGGTGGATTTCCAAAAATTATGTGAAATTTTATTGGAAAATTTTCCCCAAAATTAGTCAATGTATTGCCAAGATATGAGTGAAAGGTAATTGCGTCTATAATTTGACTATATTCTCTTGAAAAAAGAGTAATTAATATACTTTTAATGCGAATTTTAGTGATTTCTAATGATTTTGTATTAAGATCAGCAAAAAAGATGTTTTCTGTAATAAAATTGCAAATTTTAGTTATTATTTCTTTAGAATCTTCACTATCATTGAGATTGTAATATTTAGTGAAAATTTTACAAATTTTTTGAATCAAGGAAGTAATAAAAGCACCGCCTCCTACACAAGGATCCAAAATTTTTACTTTCATCAACGATTTATTAAAAAGAATATCTGTAAAGGATAGATAATCTTCTTTTTCTTTATTTTCGAGCATTCTTCCAAAATATTGTTCTAAACTTAGTGATCTTGTTTTCATATTTCTATCAGAAAAATGGCTATTCATTTCCAAAAAAATCCACTGATCTAATGTATAATCGACCATGGTTTCTGTAATCCAAGATGGTGTGAAAACTGTACCAGAACTGGTAGATTTTTTACTTTCTATAGATCCCAAAATTTTTTCTAGTGATTTTGGGTTAATAATATTAAATTCTGAACTAATTTTCACTTCCTTCAAAGATAAATTCCATGTTTTGTCTTTAAACTGAAAAATATCTTTACTCTTATCCTTGATTAGCTCTTTGAATCCATATATCAATCTATCCAACGCATCTTCTGTTTCAAGGATTTCATGATTTTGATTCAATTTTTTTATTCCTCTTAAAATTTTATTAATTGTTATACTTTTTAATGATTTTATATTCTGCTAATGATGAATTTTACTTTTTTCAACGCGTTACCAAAAAAAATAAATTAAATCACGTATTTTTTTGGTTAGTTGAGAATCGCATGCACAATCCCGCTCTTCGTTTAAATCTTAAAGGAATGCTAAATAAGGATGTTATGATAAAAATCCGAGTTTACAAGGTATACCTTTCAGGAAAATTAATCGCTTTCGACCAATATTCCAATATTCTTCTGGAAAACGCGGTTGAATATAAATTAAACGAGACAGGCGAAAAAGAAGAAATATGCAAATATTCGGGAAATGTTTTATTGCGCGGGGATTCGATAATAGCTCTAACAATAGAAAAATAATAAGGATTGATATCAATGACTAAAGGAACAGCAAGCTTCGGTAAACACAATAAAGCAGCGACACATACAATGTGCCGAAGATGTGGAAGTCGCTCATATTTCAAAAGGAAAAGTTTTTGTGCATCTTGTGGATACGGAAAAACCGCTAAACTGCGAAGATATAACTGGAACATTAAGATCAAGGCATTCGGTGGTCATAAAACCAGAAACGGCCGTAAAGAAATGTTTAAGCGTAAAATGAATAAGCAAGTAAGCAAGCATACGAAAAAACATTAATTATTTTACTATTTTAACATTTTTAATAACTAATTTCATTCTTACCTTCATTTAGAAGGTTTTTTACATAGATACCAAGCAGTATGGGAATTTATTTCGAAAATCTGAACTTCTTCGAAATTATTTTCAAATTCGTCTGGAATTGCGCGTACGAAATTAAAGTAATCTCCTCTTTCAATCCATTCGATGAAGCTTATATACCATTTTCTATCCGGTGAATAATCTTGAAAAAGAACATATTCTTTGGTAATTCGGCTGGTTTCTCTATATAAAATTTCGCGCTTCTTCTCATCAAGACCGTGTAAAACCATGCCTGCGATTATTAAATCAAAACTATTATCTAGAAACTTTAATCCTTCTAAAATATCTCCATGTTCACACAATAATTTGTTTTTTTTTTTTGCACGCGCCACCATCTTTTTTGCAATATCAATTCCTTGAACCTCATAACTTTCATCCTTTTGTTTAAATGCATATCCAAAAGCACCTGTCCCACAACCTATGTCAAGGATTTTTCCCCCTTTAGGAATATTAAGATGTTTTCCATATTTTTCTAAATTCTCTGAATATCCCTTTGCTTGCCCTTTGAAAAACCATTGATAAAAATAAGCGATTACATTAAATAACCAAGTGTGATATTGTAGGTTCATAAATTAGTTATTGAATCTAGAATTATTAGGTTTTATAATTTCACTAAATAAGCTATTAATTGGGAAACTAAATTGTGGAAAAATTTTTTTATTCCTAATTGTGTAATAATAATTGAAGAATAATGACTCAAGTTTCCCTTAATAAAGAATTAGCCGAAGATTTGATCAATAGTAAGCTCAGAATAATCGTTGAAGAGATGGAAAAAATCTTGCAGAAATGGAAATATGATTCAATCGAATTATTTTTAACTGATAGTAAATCTGGAAAGATTAGAAATGCTGAGGATGATGCGGTAGTTATCCAAAATCTTCTAGATGATCAGAAAGAACTTCACCAAATCAAAAATCAATGGTGATATTCTCAATTTGAAACCTTCTGAAAGGAATCTTCTAATTGCAATAAAAAGAGTAAAATATCGGTTAAATGATGCTACAATCGTATACATTCAGTACAATAATTATAATGAATATTCCTATTCTATCGTTTATTCTCATTTGAATCAAGATTTATGTCGTTTTGATAATTATGATCAACAATGGGATGTGTCTTCTAGTCCCCATCATTTTCACCCCCGAAAAATTTATGAAGCCCGAGAAAGTCCAATGAGAGGAAATCCATTGGATGATATGGAGGAATTATCTTTGTTTTTGCACTCTAAAATTTAATCTTTTGATTGTGGTTAATTTTATATTATAATTCAGGCATGGATTAATTTTATGAGAATTGAAGGTCTTATATAATCATATAATTTGTTAAAAGGGCAAAGAAAGATATGAAAAAAAAGAAAAATAGATTTTATAGCCGTTCTTCTCGCTTTTTAACGTGCATTTCATCCAGTTGAATCTTCATTTCAGCAACCTTTTTCCCATTTAGTGGATACCAGATCCAAACAATAGCTCCAATAAATGCCAATACTGCAGGAAGTAAAAATACTCCTGTTGCAACCCCAATTATTGCATTTCCTGTCCCTTGAGAAGCATATATCGGCTCGGAAATTGGACTATCTGGGTCAGTCGCCACTAAACCATAGATTGTCAAGAAAATTGGTATAAGCGCAAAAACTACTGATTCCATAACTTTACCAAATAAACACGCCACTCCGGCATAAACAGCTTCCCTTCGCTCACCAGTTTTAAGTTCATCGAAATCTATTGTGTCTGCGCGCATTACTTG
>JAUWOE010000001.1 GCA_030612265.1 Promethearchaeum sp. | reverse complement strand
TATTACCTTGATGAACTTCTACCCCTTCATCTCCAAATTTTTTAACTATATCCATATTTATATAGGGTTCCAGTGCTATATGATTTTCCCCAGCGATCATTATTCTAAGAGGTTTAATATCTCTATTAATTGGGATTTTTCTAAATTCCCTTTTAACAACTTTATGGAACTGGTGCAATTTTTGGAAATCCCATTCTTTATCTAATATTTTTAACAAATTTTCAGCAGTTTTTGTAGTATCTCCCTTATTAATTTCACGACATCTAATTAAACCTTCATAACGGGTTATATCTTCAATATAACTACCTTTTAAAAAGGCAAAACGAATCCCCTTAACAATATCCACCATACGCATTAATTTGCCTTTTACTTTTGTAATTTTGTAAAATGGTTCAAGCCACTGAAAATCAAGTAAGTCATCTTGTTGAATCGGAATGATGGTCACATCATATCCTAAATCTTTGAGAATTCTTTCCTGAATTGGAGCATAAAATCCAAGGCGACAAGGTCCACAATCAATAGACATTATAAAAACATTGCAATTATAGTTCTCAATCATATTGATGAATTCTCCGAGAGTTACTTTGAAAGGAAGGCATACAAATTCAGGTGAATGTTTTGAACCAAGTTCCACAATTTCTCTTGTTACTACTGGAGGATCTACTACTTCTACACCTGGAATTGGATGATATAATCCTTTGAAAGCAATTTTACTCCACCCCATACTTGGAAAACTAACTCTGAGAACCATTTTATGTTTACCTTCTATTGAAATTTCTCTCGACGAATCATATCAGTAAAAGATTCTATACGAGTTATTAACCCGGACTCGCCTGAATGTTCATCTAGAACAAGATCTAAGTATGGCATCTTCCTTTTTTTCATATCACGCATAACAATTTCTTGAATTAGACTATCAGGACCACAAGCAAATGATATAAGAAATATTATACCATCAATTTTATTTCTTCCGTCCTTTAAACAATAACGAGCTGTTTTTAATATTTCATCTTCGCTTTGCCAATATTGATGATATTGTTCATTTATTGTAATTTTTTCAATAAATTCTGATTTTGGGAGATTTTCAATTGTTGTTATATTGCAATCCATCGCTTTAAGTCTACTAATTAAATCCCTGTTTATATGGGTTTCATAGACATTATATGCATGACCTAAAACTAAAATATTTACAGGAAATTTTCCTCGAATTGCTTCAGGAATAATTTGTTTAATCATTTTTTTTTTGCGTCTGTGTTTAGGATCAGTATCAAGTTCATCTAGAAGTTCTATATAATGTCCTTTAAGTGCCTTATCTTGAAATTCTTCATATTTTTGATTTGCATAATTCCATGCTTTTATCATAGTTTCTTCATTATAGCCCAATATTTTACCAAAATTTATGGCACTTTCATGTTCACTATTTTTTTTAACATTGATTTCTAAAGTTATTATTGGAGTATCAAATTTTAATCCATATTTAACTGCTTCTGGGAGAATCAAGAATTTTGGGCAAAAGAATTGTTCTTTATGGCTTGAAACATAACGAGGAATAAATATGTAATCCAAATCATATTCAGATAATAAAGCCTTAACATGTCCAAAATAAATTTTCATCGGGACGCATAATTCCGAATTAGCATCTTTGGTTCCATCTTCTACAATCACAGAAGTTGTAGGGATTGAAATTTTAACATCACAATTTAAAAAATCCAGAAAAGCTGTCCAGAGTGGGCCATATTTATAAAAATATAATGCCCTTGGTATTCCAATCTTTAATCGGTGCTTTTCTGTTTGATTCATTTTTGTGAACGACACTTTAAATGTATCAATCTAATTAAAATTAACTCTTATTTTAATACATTTTTCGGTTTATTTAGGTTCTAAATTGCTTGATTTTGCTGATAAAAAAAATTAAAGAAAATTAAATTTAAGAGAAACTAAAATCTTCAGTCGGATCGGAAATTTCCTCTTTTATTTCTTTAGCTAATGTTCTTGTTGGAATCCCATCATCAATTTTTACTTGATCTTGTTCTATAGAAATCGAAATTCCCTTACGAATTATTCTCGAAGCATTTATTTCTCCAGATTGAAGAGTTAATACATCATTCCTCATTTCATCTTTTACTTTTTGAATGTTTTCATAATTTAATTCCATTGAAGGATCGATGTAAACAGGCTTTCCAATAACAATTTTTATTATACTACCATCTCGCGCCTTTATTTTATTTAAACTCGCATGTTTTGGAAAAACTTTGAAGGCTCCGAAAATTGCACATGGAACATAAGGTACACCAACTTCTAGACAAAGTTTTGCTGCGCCACTATGAAATGGTGCCAATTCTCCATCTGGGCTTCTAGTTCCTTCAGGAAACATTCCAACACACCCTCCGTTTTCAAGAACTGCTTTTACCTTGTCTAATGCTTCAGTATCCCTTCGTCCTCGTTTTATTGGTATAGTTCCAAATGGTTTTATTATACTTTTAAAGATAGGAATATCAAAATTCTCTCTTTTGGATAGCCATTGTACTTTTTTATGAACTGCGCTCCCTACTAGCCAAGGATCCAATTCACTTTGGTGATTACTTATAACCATGGCTCCACCCGTATTTGGAAAATTATTTTTTCCGACAATTGGATATTTCCATAAATATTTGAAAATTCGTATAAAATTCGCTCGACCTACATTCCAATAAATAAAATCATCAAAAATTTCTAAAACTCCTAATTTTCCCATAAAATTTCTGCTTAAATCAACAATTTTATCAAAAGGATTATTTTCAAGCAGAATTCTTGCGAGTGATTTTGGTTTGGCTTTTGGATTTATCTTCTTCTCAACATTGTTATTTTTTTCCATGCAACTTAACTCCAATAAAACAATACAAAAATCGATTAAAAATTAAGAATTAACAAATCAATATAAACAATTTCACCAAAAGCATAAGGTGAAATGTAGAAAGATATTATTGGTCAATCACTCTTTTTTTGCATTTCCTTATAATTCTCAATACGAGTTATATGAGATTTCAATAAAATTTTGCAAGCCTCAATATGTTCAATGGATTTTTCAATTTCTTTTTGTAGTATTTCCAACTGATCTTTTGGAGTTTCAAGTGAAACCATTTTTGATATTTTATCTTCAAAATGGACCAGAATAGGAGCTAAATATTGAATAGTGAAATTTTTCTTTGGAATTTTGGATAATGCTTTAACTGGGGTGTCTTCGTATGTATCTCCTTCTCTTAACGCCATATCAAGAGCTTCGGGATTTAAAGATCTAATTTCATCAATTAGTTTTCTCCCAAATTTATTAATTTTATAGAATATTTGTTGTCTATTGGAATCTTTTTGCATGTTAGTTTGCATTACAATTAAATTATCATGCTTTAATTTCTTCAAAATGGGGTACACAGTTCCTGATTTTACATTCCAATTATATTTATTCTGTAGATGTTGCATGATTTGGTATCCATATACAACCCTTGCATTATTTAAGGTGTCATCCTCTAATTCTGCAATTGCCATTAAGACAAGGGTTGTTGCTACAGAAACGGTTTTATTTCTGGATTTTGATTCCAACCGTATTTTTTTTGAAAACATATTCTATTCTTAGTCCTTGTTATTAATACTATAATTTGACTCCAAAATTTCTTTTTTCGCTTTTTCTTCTTCCAGAGTTTTCTTTTCCTCAAGCTCCTTCAATTTTTCAAATTCTTTTCTAATTTTTTTTTCCAATTTAGTTTTGTCGGAATCCCTGAAGATAAGCCAAGCATGCACTATTATAAAAAATCCTAGAAAAGTGAAAACATATATCCACCAATTTATGTTTATATCGATTAAATAATTTGTTAAATAATTTATGTATACTAAAAGCCCTCCAATTGCAATGTTCATAACTGTAGTAATTACAAATACTCGTTTATCATAATTAGTAATGTTTATTGTGATTATTATCGTAGCATGTGCAATAAGTCCTATCCCCCAAATTAAAATAGGCCAAGCTGCCCAAAAATCTATGATTTCATCAATCGGGATTGGATCTTCAAAAATATTCAAATTTATTAATATTAATAAAGTATTTGTTAGTAAATAAATTATAATATGACTTTTCAATGTTGATTTTATTAAAACTCGCTTTCGTGCAATTTCAGCTAGTTCTAAATGTTCAATTGGAATATCTTCTTCCACCGAAGAATCATATTCTTTTTTATTCACTTCCTTTACTAGTCGTCTTATAATTGAAGACATATTATCACCTTCTCTAATTAATTAATGGACGTAAATAAATAAATCACATTTAAAATATATTTCGTATAATTAAAAAAAAAGCTAACGCTGTTACCATCCTTCACAAGGGTCTGTTGTGGTACGTTCACCTTCCCATAAAGTGCAATATTCTATCGTTCTGGGTTAGAAGAGCAATATCCATGAGGATTTTAACCATCTACATCGCATGAATGAAAATGTGTACAATTTAAACAAGTTTTTTTTATCATTTTTTTTTAAATATTAATATAAAAATATTATTAAAAATTAAAAATATTATTAATTATAAATATAAATAAAAAAAGTGAAAAAAATGATTATAGGCTGGATCGGCACTGGAACTACCGGAAAACCAATGGCTTCTCATCTTATCAAAGCGGGTAATCATGTAATTTTATATAATCGAACTCTCAGTAAATGTGATGACTTATCCGAATTAGGTGCTAATGTGTGTTCTACACCTAAAGAAGTCGCTGAAAAATCAGATATTATCTTTACAATGTTAGGTTTCCCATCAGATGTTGAAAATGTTTATTTCGGAGAAAAAGGAATTTTAGCTGGAGTAAAACCTGGTAAGATTCTAATAGACATGACAACATCTAGTCCTCGCTTGGCAAAACGAATTTATGATGAAGCCAAAAAGAAAGGATCCTTCTCACTGGATGCACCTATTGAAGGAGATGATTTAGCTGCCAGGAAAAAGACTTTACATGTAATGGTTGGTGGAGATGAAGAAATATTCGAAGATATTTATCCTATATTCATGACAGTCGCAGAAACTGCAACTTTTATGGGTGAAGCAGGTTCAGGTCAAAATACAAAAATGGCCAATCAAATTTTAATAGCTGACACGATGATTGGTGTTGTAGAATCGTTATTGTATGCATATAAGGCCGGTTTGGATTTAAAAAAGGTAATTGGAGTAATTGGAAAAGGAACGGCTTCATCGTGGTCGATAAATAATTTAGGTCGCAGAATTATTAAGAATAAATTCCATCCTGGTTTTTATATAAAACATTTTGTCAAAGACATGGGCATTATTTTAGAAGAATCAGAACGTATGTGTCTCGCTCTCCCTGGACTTTCATTAGTTCGGCAGTTCTATATCGCTGCAATGAACATGGGAATGGGAGATTTAGGAACTCAAGGAATTTATAAAGTATTTGCTAAAATGAATGGAATTGATTTATAATTCTATATTTTTTTTCTAATTCTTTTTATTCCTTTTAAGCTTTTTTCAATTTCACTTTCTGAAGGAAATAAAGTCCAATTCCATATATTAAACCAATAACTGGAAATGTGAGTATTATAAACGTAGGATCTTCTGCATTATCTCCAATGAAAATCATTCCTAAAATCAGACTAGCAACTCCCGAGGAAAAATTCATACTGAAAAGATTTAACCCAAAATATGCTCCTGAGAGATTTTCCTCCTTATTATTATCTTCACTTTGGGGTTGTTCAATTTTAATTTCATCTACTAAAGCCGATGTTATTGGATTTGGGAAAATAAATCCTGCAAGTAAACTGGATACTAAAAGACCTAATATAATTACTCCAAATAGCATTCCAGCCCATTCGGGAAAATTAATTAAAAATATTAAACCAGCAAATGAAATTATTACATTTAATTTTATACTACTAGAAAAACCATTGATTAGACCAATTTTTGACACTAATTTCTGCCATAAGAAGAACCCGCTGATTGCAAAAGGTGCAATGAATAGAAAGAAAATAAAATAACTTTCTTGCTTTAAATGTAATACAAAAGTTAAAAATGGAATCATCACAACGATACAGAGCCTAAATGCCATATTATAGAAGATTGTTTGCCAAAGGAAGTTTTTATTGTTAGTATGTTTGGTTGGAGCAAAAATTTGTTCAATTCTTTTCTTCATGTTAGTTTTTTTGTTCTTCGAAATTAGAATTTCTGAATCATCTTCTGGAATATGTTCATTTGTACTGTAAAAGGTAATAATTATTGTAATTGCAGAAATTGCTGTAATTAATCCACTAATCCAAGGGACTATTGATATAATATGCTCTCCCGAAGTTTGCCACCATTTGCTCTTAAGAGGGTCAGATAATTGGCTTTGCAAAACCATGACTATTGCCATCCCTGCCACAACCGCGATTATATTAAATAAGCCTTGTATTGAAGCAACTTTTACTCTTTCTTTTTCAGTAGGTGCTTGTTCGGGTAACATTGAGTAGTACGGGGCAAAACCCATTGCCACAGATGTCGAAAATAATATTCCTATACCCCATAAGTATATAGCTGTGGGCCAATACATCGTTTGACCTTCAGGGCATTTCGGAGGCAGCCAAATTAAAATCATGAAAACTATCATTCCGGGTATACTTAATAAGAGAAAAGGACGGCGTTTGCCCATTTTTCCTGGTTTTTTATTATCAGAAACAACTCCAAATAAAATAGCGCCAAAGGAGAAAACAACTAGACCAATAAACATTCCAATTGACACTAATAATGCATCTAATCCAATGGTATATACATAAAATTGGAAAGTATAAGCGTTAACGAATGTTATTGGTAACATAAAACCCAAAGTGCCGACGGAAAACCCAATATTGTTAACATTTTTTGATTTCAAGTTTATTTTTAAATCCATTTTTAGCAACCAAAATGTCAGAATTCATTGTATTTTGAGCGAAATTATGTTTATTTAATTATTTAGACTCCAAAAACTTTTTGACTGAAGTGAAAATTAAAACAATTTTAAAGGCAAACCACTCAAATTAAAATAATATAAATTAATTCATAGAATCTGATTAAAATGACCGATAATATATTTGGATCCACATCCCTTCGCGATATTATGAAATTGCGATCCTTTAAACGTAGAAGGAAATCTTCTTTTGATAAAACTGGGGGAAATATGGATAATATTAGGATAAAACCTGGAGAAAAAGTTACAATTTTTCAAAAAAATGGACCGGGGTGCATTAATCACATATGGACAACCCAAATGTGTTTTGGAGAGCCTTACTTTTTAAGACATCTTATCATAAGGATATTTTGGGATGACGAGGAGACTCCGAGTGCAGAATGCCCTCTTGGAGATTTTTTCGGGCTTGGTCATGGTGAGCGAATTAATTTCGTTAGTGAACCCCTTCAAATGAGTCCCCAAAAAGGTAAAGGATTTAATTGTTGGTGGCCAATGCCATTTAGGAAAAATGCTCGAATCGAGATTGAAAATGATAATCCAAATTGTTTTGCTCCAGGATCTGAAGGATTAAAATCCCCTGGATTAATATTTTACTATTACATAGATTATGAAATTTATGAAAAATGGCCACAAGAAGATAATACAATTCCAATTGGCTATTTTCATTGTTGTTTCAGAACTGTTGATTACAAAACCGATATGAAAAGGGATCCCGATACCGGAAAAAAATATAAAAAAATGGAATGGCAAGCAACAGCAGGAAAAAATACGCGCGTTAATGGGGGTTATGATAGAAATCATATTATTTTAGAAGCTACTGGCAAGGGACAATATGTGGGGTGTAATATTAATATAGATAATAAATTTCGTCTGAATTATAATTGGCCAGGTGAAGGAGATGATATGATATTTATTGATGATGATATCGGAAAAGAACCCACAATTTATGGAACAGGAACAGAAGATTATTTCAATACCGCATTTTGCCCTACAGAAAAATATAGTGCACCGTACCATGGTGTTATAAAAGGAGGAGGTTTTAATTGGTTAGGAAAAATAACCTATTATCGTTATCACATTCAGGATCCGATACCATTTGAAAAACAAATCCATGTATCAATCGAACATGGTCACAATAATCATAGAGGGGATAGATGGGACTCAACTGCTTATTGGTATCAACTAGAACCTCACAAAAAGCTTCCAGATTTTCCGTCTCGAAAGAAAAGAATGCCTCGAAAGGAATCAAAATTGTTAAAATTAGTATTTAAATGTCTTAAATTCATTTTTAAGATAGGTGTCTACGGGATTATTGCTTATGGTGCTTTCTATCTATTTAATTTTTTAAGTAATTGAGTATAATTTGCCAGTTTTAGAGATGAATAAAAATGCAAAACGAAAATGAAAAAAAAACCGTATTAATTACTGGAGCTTCACGAGGAATCGGAAAGGCAATTGCTGAAGCATTAAATTCTTCAGACTATAATGTAATTGGAACATCGCGTAATATTGAGGCAATTCCTAAAGATGATAAAATCTTAGGAGTGCGATATTTACCCTTGGATCTAACAATTAATGAGAGTATAGATAAATTAATCCGAGACGTTGGAAATATTGATATTTTGATTAATAATGCCGGTATTAGTCAAGTTGGGCCGATTGAAGAAGTTCCAATGGAAAAAATTAGAGAAATGTTTGAATCGAATTTATTTGGCTTGATCCATTTGACTCAAGGATTACTGCCTCAAATGAGAACTAAAAAAGATGGATTAATCATTAATATAACTTCAATGGCAAGTCGAAGCCCAGTTCCCTTCTCTACTTTTTATGGAGTAACCAAAGCGGGTGTTGAAGCTTTTTCAAAAGGGCTTCAAAATGAGGTAGAAAGATTTGGAATAAAAACTGTTGTTATTGCTCCATTTGAAATTAACACTACTATTCCACAGGAAATTTTTCTTAAAGAAAACTCCCCCTATTACGATATTACAATGAAGGCAAAGAACATTCGTGATAAAAATCTAGCAAATGCTCCTGATCCTAGTATTGTCGGAAAATTGGTATTGAAAATTCTTAAATCGAAAAACCCGAAATTTTTCTATCCGATTGGAAAGAATGGATTAATTAAGAATTTTTTAATTACACATGCTCCAAGGAAATTCATTAAAAAACAAACAATAAAAAGGTATTACTAAAAAAAGCAATCATTATCAAAAAATAAACTTTTTTCTATTCTTCCTTTTCTAATTCTGGTAATTTTTTCTTAGATACTTTATCAAAATCTCCTAATCCGCTACTATAGGGACAAATTCGGAATGAATAATTATACTCTTGATTTTTTGGCAATCTATATTGTGGTTTGGGTTTTGCACCCCAAGAATTATCTCCAGCTACTCCCTTTTGTTTATAATCCACATTTACAGTTATAGAATCAGCATTAGATAATTCATGAATATGGTTTGCCATTTCCAAATTTTCTAAGGAATATGGCCAAGCACTCGCGTTAATTAATGGTAATCCTGAAAATAGAATTCCTTCTTTATTTTTATTTGTAAAAGCAATCCACCGAATATCACATCTGTTACCATTTTCTTGAGGTCGGATGTAATTGTGTCCAAAATTCAGTATATTTGAGGAATATCTTCCAATAGCAGCTCCAACCTTTCTATCACTGTAATTTTCATGAGGACCGCGACCATACCAATCAACTATTTCAAATTCTTTTGGAATATCAAGGGTCATCCCGAGCTTAATCATTTCTTTTTTCGGTGTAAACCAATTTTTAACTATTATAACCCCATTTCCATAAATTGTGTATTCACTTATGAACTCTGAAATTCCGTTTGAAATTTTTAATTTCACTAAAATTTTAATCAATTGTGGTATTGGTTGTTCTGCAGTAATTGAATTTAATTTCTGTATTTCTCCTGCTTTTTTCCAGCCTGTGTTCACATCGATAATGGATACAAATTTCGATATACCCAAATCATTATCTGTCGGAGCTCTCCAGAAATTCGGCTTAAGCGGTTTCGAAATTAATTTCTCACCCTTATAATCATATGATTGAATTACCCCTTTTGATTTGTTAAATTCTATTTGAAAATTTTCCCCTTTGATTCTATATATCTCGACTAAATCATTCAATTTAAGTACCGGAATAGTCAGAAAACTCATTTTTTGTTTTGATTTCATATCTTTAATATCAAACGGAATTTTAAACTGATCCCAAGCAATACTATGCCCTTTTTTTGCCCAAGAAGTCGAATTTTGCAATTTAAAATCAATTTTTAGAAAATATTCTGTATCTAATTTTACATTAGGGCATTGAAATGGTATTAGAATTTCTTGATCCTGCTTTGGATGAATTTTTTTGCATGGAATTTTACCATTTTGAATTGATTTCCCATTTGACGTTAATTCCCAAACAATATCAATAAAATCTAAGGAAATAAACGAGAATTTATTTAAAATTTTGAACTTACCGACGGTTAAATCTACAGGAATAACTTTAATATTCTGATATACCTTTTTTACTTCATAAATTGCGGGATGTGGTTTTCTATTTGGATCCACAATTCCATTAATACACATATTTCCGTCATTAGGTTTTTCACCGAAATCTCCTCCATATCCCCAATATTCTTTTTTATCTTCAGAAATCAACCTTAATCCTTGATCTACCCAATCCCAAATAAACCCACCAACTAGATTATCGTATTTTTCGATAATATCCCAGTACTCTTTTATATTGCCTGTCGAATTTCCCATAGAGTGTTCGTATTCACAAAGTATTACAGGTTTGTTTCCATATTTTTTCGCTTTTACCGTATAATATGCAATTCCTCCAATCCTAACTGTTTTTAATTGGCCCATTTTTTCTAATGTCTCAGGGGAAGTATACATTGTACTAAAAACATCGGAAACATTCAATTCATAATCTCCCTCATAATGAATTGGGCGAGTGTGATCGATATCTATAGCAGCGTGTTTCATTGCAATAAAGTTATCTCCATTTCCTGCTTCATTACCAAGCGACCATAAAATGATACTTGGGTGATTCTTATCTCGCTCTACCATTGAAACCATCCTGTCAACAACTGCTCTTTTCCATTCTGGTTTACTTTTTGGTAAAACATTTCTTAACCCATGAGATTCAAGATTTGCCTCATCCATTACATAAATCCCATATTCATCACATAATTTATAGAATTCCGGCTGGTTAGGGTAATGGCTGGTTCTCACTGCATTAATGTTAAATCTCTTAAACATTTTTATATCTTGAAGTGTTCTTTCGAGTGGAATAGATCTTCCATAGTCTGGATCGTGTTCATGTCGGTTCACACCTTTTAATAAGATAGGAGTACCATTAACCAATATTTTCTTTTCCTTAATTTCTACTTTTCTAAATCCAAATTTACAGTGTTCTACTTCAATTATTTTATGATTTAAATCTTTTAATACAACAAATAAATTATAGAGATTTGGTGTTTCAGCCGACCATTTTAAAGGACTTCTAATTTTAGTTTCAAATTTTAAAGTTATTTCGGATTCTCCTCCAATCTCTATTTTTTCAGTTATCATCGGGCTCATGGGAACATTTCTTAATTTTTGATCTTTTAAAATTGTTTCAAAATATATGTGATCCGCTCTCTCTTGTGAGTAATTATGTATTTTTGCTTGAATTGTTAAAATTGCATCTTCATAATTTTCATCCAAATCGCAATATGCAAAATAATCTCTGATATGCACATTTGGTGTAGTAAAAAGATATACATCACGAAAAATTCCGCTAAATCTCCACATATCCTGATCTTCCAAATAGCTACCATCAGACCATCGATATACTTCAACAGCTAGTAAATTTTCTCCTTTCTGTAAGTATTTAGTAATCCGAAATTCAGCGGGAGTCATACTTCCTTGTGAATAGCCAACTAAGTTTTCATTAATCCAAATGTAAAAAGCGGATTTTACACCAGCAAAGTGAATAAACACTTCCCTATTTTCCAAGTCTTCCCAGTTATCAGGGATTGTAAAGAATTTTCTATATGAACCAACAGGATTATAATCGTGTGGGATTTTTGGAGGTGATAATTTCTTTTTATGTCTAAAAGGATATTTCGTATCAGAATAGTATGGCATACCATAGCCCATTAATTGCCAATTACTTGGAACAGTGATTTCCTTCCAATAAGTATCATCAAAATCAATTTTATAAAAATCAACAGGTCTTTCTTCAGGTTTTTCTACCCAATTGAACCACCATTTTCCATTTAAATTCTTATAGTACATCGAATTTTCTGATTTTTCCGATTGAGCGTTTTCCATATCTTTAAAAGGTATTGAGGAGTTATGAGCAAGTTCTTTATTCTTTCCGATTATTTCTGGATTTTCCAGATCATTCCAAATCTCCATTAATTCAAAATTTATTCCATGATTTTAATAATTTTTTAAGCTTATTTCATATCATTATGAAGCATTTTCATTATACAAAAATTGATGAAAATAAAGTAGATGCTTTTGGTTCAACAGGGACAACAATCCGAGTTTTCATAAGTGAAGATGAAGCACCAAATTTTATTATGCGACGCTTTGAAATTAAACCACTCGGGCAAATTGGCTTACATTCCCACGATTGGGAACACGAAATTTTCATTCTTAATGGCGAAGTTGTATTAATTAATGAAAATGGAGATAGGGAGAAAGTTTCCAGTGGGGAATTCGTTTTTATTCCCCCAAATGAACCTCATGGATATATAAACGAAGGAAATGAAACTGCAGCTTTTATCTGTATGGTCCCTAAACAAACAAAATAAAAAGATAAATAAATAAGAAATAAATAAATTATTGGATTAAAAAAACTCTTTTAATTAACTCATCTGCCCTAGGAATATTCGGTAAACCATCATACATTATAGATCCCTTTAATATTAATAGTCTGGAGCAGTATGGTCTCAGAATTTCGAGATTATGTTGGATAACAATTAAAGTCAGTCCATAATTATTATTCAGATCTTGTAAAAGCCTTAAGAAATCTTCTACCATTGTAAAATCTAAGGCGGATGTTGGTTCATCTAAAAGTAAAATTTCTGGATCTCTAACTAAAGCTTGTGCAACTAGAACTTTTTGCTGTTCCCCTCCAGATAAATGTCCAATAGGTCTATCAAAAAAGGAACCCATATTTACTTTATGAAGGGCTAATTTTATTTTATCAATATCATCCTTTTTGAATGGTTTGAAAAGATTTTTTTTATACAAGCCCATTCCAACGATATCACCAACAGTCGCGGGAAATTCTCGCTGAATAGGGTGCATTTGAGGCGTATAACCAATTTTATCATACATTTCTGATTGAATTGGTTTTCCAAACACTTTAATTGTTCCAGATTCTGGAGGAATAAGTCCTAAAATTGATTTCATCAAAGTACTCTTTCCAGAACCATTTTTACCAATCAACCCAATATATTCTCCTCTAAAAATCTTCAAATTAATTTTATTCAGTATAATATTCTTCCCATAATTAACAGAAACATCTTCTAATTCGATAATGGGTGATTTGTTATTGGTGTTAATTAATGTTGGTTGAACTTCGCGCTTTTCAACGTGATGCTCGTGATTATGATGTTCGTGAATATGATAATGATTGTTCATTATTTTCATTTCACTTCCATTTCGTCTTCCATTTCGCAATATGAACATTGAGTTTCCTGAACCATTTTAACGCATTGTGGACACATTTCTCCTGCTTGTGGAAGTTTACTACGACGTTTGGGAGAAATAATCATAGAAATTACAAATATGAGTGTTAAAATAATCACTATTGTTGCTCCACCTGATATATCACGAATAAATGCTACTGCGAAACCAATTATTGATCCAAATATTGCAAACAAGGTAGAATATATGAGCATACGATTCAATTTATAAGTGAATTGATAAGCACTTGCAGCAGGAACTACGATAAATGCCATAACAAGAATTATACCAACAGTTGAAATGCACATGACAATAGTCAAAGCCACTGTAAAGAGAAAATAAAATGATAGGAAATTTACCGGCATTCCATTTGCTTTAGCAAGCTCTTCATCAAATGTTATGAAATATAACTCCTTTTTTACTGCAAAAATTAAAAATAAAATGATAATTCCGAGTATCAATATAATAATAAATTCTGAAGCCCCTATAGATGATAAGCTCCCAAAAAGCATGGAAGCAATATCGGTACTATAAGATTTATACAAAGAGATAAAAAGAACGCCCAAAGCCATGCTAAATGAGAAAAAAATTCCAATAGCAATTTCATTAGATATTTTATTTCGCTTGTTGATATACCCAATCCCAAATGCTGTTAAAATAGCAAAACCTGCAATGGGAAAAATCGGGTTCCATCCTAATAAATAACCTAAAGCACCACCAGCAAATGCTGAATGAGCAATTCCATTTCCAAAAAATATCAACTTGCGAAGAACCATGAAGACTCCAACAATCGCGCAAACAATTCCTATTATAATTGCTGTAATAAATGGACGCCAAACAACGGGATATTGAAGGGCACTTAAAAAATCTAAAAAACTTGTCATTAATTTTGATAATTTATGATGATATAAATAATTTTACGATATATCGTAAAACTATTAAATAATCCTTATTTTTTTAAAATATGCCAAAAAAGAAGTTTGTTCAAAAATTTCATCATTTAAGAGTTATTAGTTATCCGATATTCATACTCATTATAATTTCAAGTATTCTTAATCCATCTTTAGCAATTCCAAATAATCCCATTGGTTCTATAGATGAAGAACCAATGCTAAATATTATAACAACTATTGCAGTTCCTTATGATATAATTCGATCTATTACAGGCGAACATGCCAATGTTGAATCCATTGTAGACAGTTCCACAGATGTTCACTCTTTTGAAGGTCCTACTATCCAACAAATCCAGAATATGTTAGATTCAAATGTTATATTTTCAATGGGCGTATCTGGAGCTGAACCATGGTTAGAAAATATCGTGCAAGATTATCCAAGTTTGGAAGAAAAAATTATTCCTTTGGGTAATCTAAATGAGGATGGATATGAAGATCCTCTTTTAGATAATACTTTTAATCCTCATATCTGGATGAATCCAAATGTTGTTAAAAAAATGGTTAATGAGGCAACTACAGCATTGATTGAACTAGATCCTATTCGTACCGCGGAATTTTCAGCAAATAATATCACATATCAAGAAAAATTAACAAACCTATTAATTAATATTGAATCAAATAAAACTGCCTATTTCAATGGATTAAAAGTAGTAGTAAGTCATCCTGCATTTTATTATTTATTCGATCTTTTAGGAATTGAACGGCTTGCAGCAATAGAAGACCATTCGGGTGGGGAACCTGGGCAATCAACAATTATTGAAATTATTAATTTAATGAAGGAAGATAATTGTACGATAATTATTACGTCCCCTCAGCACTCGGATGAAGATGCTCTTGAAATTGCACGATCAGCTGGGGCAAAAATTGCTGAAATGAGCGCGATTCCTGGTATTTTTGAAAACTTTCAAGTAATAGATTATATATCTATGATTGAATATTGTATGGATGCTTTAAGAAATCCGGTAGATGTTGAACCCGATAATTTTATTAGTGGATCTGTTTATTGGAACATTATTGCTCTTATAGGGTTAAGTTCAATTGCATTATTTCTTTCATCAAGAAGAAAGATGGTTCTATTTTCTAAAAATCTCAAATTAATTAGGTTGATTAAATGATAAATACTAGTCTAATTAAAGAAAAGGAAAATTTAGTATTAGATTTTCTCTATTTTTGGAATCGTCCAATTAGAGCAGGAGATCTTTGCTCTAGATTAAAATTTAAGCATTCAACACTAAATTCTATATTAAAACGGTTGGAAGGGCAAAAATTACTAGTCTGGGAGAAATACAAGGAAATTGAACTCACTGAAAAAGGAAAAGAATCCGCTAAGCATGTTTCTAATCATCATTTTATAATCGAAAGATTTCTAAAAGAATCCCTAAATTGTTCTGATGATTTTGCTCATGAAGAAGCTTTACATCTTGCAGGAACATTTAGTTGTGAATTAATTGAAGAAATCTGCAAAAAATTAAGCATTTCTCATAATGATTTACATCTTCATTTCTGTGATAAACGTAAATATTTCCCAGACTAAGAAATATAATCGAAAATTTTATTTTTTTTCGACAACTTTGAATATTGATGAGCACTCAAAGTGATGACGAAGAATTAAATAATATATACAAAGCTTTGTTCTTCGGCCCTTTTTGGGCAATTACAAATAAAAAAGTAATCCATTATAGCCTTGAGGGAAATTCTCATACCATCCATCAATTAATCAAAGAAATTATTGAAGATTTCCCCAAGTTAGATGAATATTTCTTCGAAGAAGATAATATTGCTGATAATACCTCGATAATTATTAATGGTGAAGATATACGTGGAGGGGTGGGTTTAGATACTATTATTTCCCCAAATGATAGAATTACGTTTTTCAAAGCAGCAGGGGGAGGTTAAAAACACATGACAGATGCAGAAGATGAATTAAAAAAAATAATTAAAGCTCGCACCAGCAAGAAATCAAATCCTGTTTGCATTTTTATAAAAATCCGTGAAGCTAAAGATGTAGCTGATTTGAAGATGAAAGATCTTACAGAAGGTCTTCTTGAATTACGAGTTCATAGTACGAATGAACACTTTCCAAAATGGTACACTCACGGTTATCTATTAGCTTTGCCCAATCTTCGGTTAAACTATAAAGATATTAAGAATAAGGAACAAATTCTGGACGTTTTAACAAATCCGAACCGAATAAAACAACCAATTACAAAACAAATAATTTCAAAATTAGATAAAGACTATGGTGGGATTATCTCTGATGGAAAGAAATTCTTTTTCAAAACCGAGAAATTCAAGAAAAAAAAGGATCCTTTCAAGGTTCGAATGAAATCTATGTAAAAAATTGATAATTCTATACTTTTTTTTTGCTAATTTTATTTTCCCAATTACATCCCTAAAAACATATATAGATGTTCCTTGACTTTTTTACTTGGATATTATGTCGAAAGCTAAAGCTAAAATTCGTCTATGGAAGCAAAATTTTTTGGATTTATCCAACCGTAATCCTCAACTTAATTTTTCTCCAAAAAGATATGTTGAGGTAATCTCACCTAGTTGTTCAACGATTTTTAGAATACTTGTAATCATGAATCAAGTTTGCACTTTTCCCCCGATCTATAAACCTCCTTCAAGAAAACGTAAAAAATCAAGGTCAGATCAACAAAAAACACCGTTTAAAGCTAAGTCTGAACCGGAATTATCCGATTCATCAAAGGAAACACATCGGTTAGCTATTGAAAAAATAAAACAAAAAGCTAGATTAACTGAATTTATAACAGAATTAACTGATTCAACTTTAAGAACTAGAATTAAGAAATTTCTTCAAAAAGCAAAGGAAATGGAAGAAGAACGAGGTGTAAATGTATTATATATTACATTCGGATTACTTAACTGGGTTGAAGTTGGGGATAATGTACCTTTAAAAAGCCCTTTGCTGTTTGTTCCTGTAAGAATATCTTTAAAACCACTTGAAATCGAGATTCTCGATGATGAAGTAATGGTCAATCCCGCTTTAAAAGAAAAATTAAAAGGAGAAAATAAAAAATTACCCCTTTTTCCAGAAGAATTCGATTCAATTAGTTTTGATCGTTATCTAAATGAAGTTTCAGAATTAATTGAACGAGAACCAAATTGGACATTAGAAAAACGGGCATTTATTGGAACTTTTGCTTTTACTAAAGCAGCCTTATTTGAAGATCTCGATGATCATGAAAATTTGTTACTTCGACATCCTATTGTTCGCGCAATTGCAGAAGAAAAAGGATTTGCGGAGCAAAAAGAGAACTTACCTGAAATTGAAGAGCTTAGCGATAGTTTAGATCCCACAACAAGTTATTCCATTTTGGATTGTGATTCTAGTCAAATGGAAGCTGTAATTTATGCAAAATCTGGTAGTTCCTTAGTAATTCAAGGGCCTCCAGGAACCGGAAAGAGTCAATGTATTTCAAATATCATTGCAGAATGCCTGGCTGTTGGTAAAAAAGTTCTTTTTGTAGCCCAAAAGCGCGCCGCTCTTGATGTAGTTAAAAAAAGATTAGATAATTGCGGAATTGGTCCATTTTGTTTACAAGTTCATTCACAGAATGCTAATAAAATCGCGATTCTTAAGCAGATTGAAACAAGTATGAATCTAGACACTGAAGGTATCAAAATTAAAAAGGGTAAATTTCAAGAACTTGGTATATTAAAAGAAAGATTGAATGAATATATTACTTCAACTCAATCTCCCAATGGTTTAATGAAATTAAGCTTTTATGATATAGTAGGCAGGGTTTTAGCCTTGGATGATATTCCTTTGATAATATCTGAATTTAAAGACCCGAAAAATGTTTCCTAAGAAGATTTTATAGAAATTAAAGATCTCTTTGGGCAATTAGAGTTATTTAGGGATACACTAGAGCATTATGACGAAAATCCTTGGAGTTTAGCAAAGGCTAAAATTAAATTAATGTTACAAATCGCAAAGGAATTGCAGCTTGCTTTGAATAAAATATTATATTCATTTCAATATGTTAATGAACAATTGGGCTCTGAATTGAAAATTCTTCATGATAAATTTCCAAATGGAGTTGAAGAAAAAGGAGCAATTCCAGAAAATAGAACTCAATGGGAAAAAAATATTATTAGGGCTAAATATTGGATTTCTGCTTTGGAATCATTTAAACTATGGCAAACTTGGGAGATTGACTATTCTGACCTTAATAATTACTTTGAATTGGATTCCATAATAAATTTCAATGAATTTTCTGAATTTTTTAAAAGTTTTGAGCAAATTAACTTAGCATATGAAACGGAATCATCCCCTTCGCTTTCAATTACAAGTTTTCTTATTACAAAATTAAATCAATTTATTGAGAAAGTAAATAAATTGAACAATAGGCTAGTCGTTTTCAATTTGAAATCCGGTTTAAAACCAATTTTAAATGATATGGACTTTCAGCAATTTGATGATTTTTTTAGTATATTCAATGAAAATGCTCTAACTTTGGATGTTGATTTATTACTTGCTCGATTTACCACGGATTATTCAGGAGTTTTAAAAAAACACGGACCTGAATACAATGCGGATAAATTGCAAATTTTAAACTGTGTCCGAAAAATCGCAAAGAAGCAATCTGTTTTAGGATATTTGAGTAAAATCAAACATTTTAAGGTTTTTGCAGGTAAACCTGATGGGATATCTTTAGATACCATAAAAATTATCATTGAGGATTTCCATTTTCTTTCAGATGAATGGAAGGAAACACATCCCCTTGAAAATTTTCTTAAGCCTGCTTTAGTTATTGAACCCCTACCTTTAAATCCAAGACAAGATCTTTGGGAGAAATATGAAAATTTTGCTAAAAGGTGGTTAAAGGATCTACCCCATTTGAATGAATGGTTTGAAATAATCAAAATTGAGAATAAACTTGAAAAACATGGCTTTAGTAGTATTTTGGATAAAATTAAGAATCAAAGATTTGAAATAAAGGATAGTTCTAATCCTGAAGCTATTGAAATTCCACTTGAGAAGCTATTTGAGAAAGCATTTTATCACAAAATGTATGAAGATGTTATAAGCACATTGCCTATAATCAATAACTTTGACATAAAATATCACATGAACACAATTGAGAAATTTAGGAAAATTGATAAAGAAATTCTCGTATTAAATCGATTGAGAGTTATTAAAAAATTGTATGATTTGAGACCTAAGATTGATTTAGATATTTCTGATTCTCTACTAGCTCAATCTGGATTTATAAAGCGTGAATTAAAAAAGAAAAGGAATGTAAAACCTCTTAGATATAGTTTTAAAGAAGCCAAAGAATTCATTTCTCAGTTAAAACCATGTTTTATGATGTCACCTTTAGCAATTGCAAATTTTCTACCGATTGAGGAATATAACAACTTTTTCGATGTCGTAATTTTTGATGAGGCATCTCAAGTTACCCCTGAAGATGCTATTGGAGCAATTTTACGAGGAAAAAGCTTGATAGTTGTAGGAGACTCACAACAATTGCCTCCCACAAATTTCTTTACGGCAAGTAGTATTAACGGTGATTCTGATTTTGATGATCTCGATGATCTTGATAGCAACCTACAGACAATGGAAAGTTTGTTAGATGAATGTACGGGAATTGGATTTCGAGAAAAGATGTTAAAATTCCATTACAGAAGCCGAAAGGAAGGTTTAATTGCCTATAGTAACCAGCAGTATTATAATGGTAGATTATTTACATTTCCTGATATTTCTAATGAAGACAAGGGAGATCAAACAAGCAGTATCGAGACACTGACATCTGATGAGGAAAAATTAGAAAATTATTCTAATATTGATGATTTGACTGCGATTGATTTTAGATATGTTAAAGAGGGTGTAAAAGTTAAAGCGAAAAATGCCATTGAAGCAGATTATGTAGCACATGCTATAATAAATCATTATAAAAGCAATCAAAAATATGGAACAAACTATTCTTTGGGCATTGTGGCTTTTAGTGTTGCTCAACAAGAAACAATTAGGTCAGCTTTAGAGAAATTGATAAGAAAAGAGCCTTCAATAGAATCCATCATGAATAAAGATGAAGAAGAAGGATTATTTATTAAAAATTTGGAGAGTGTGCAAGGAGACGAACGAGATTTTATATTCTTTAGTGTAGGTTATGCTAAGGATCCTAAAGGTAAGTTGTCTTTAAATTTTGGGCCTTTAAACCGATCTGGTGGATATAGACGTTTGAATGTAGCGATTACACGTGCTCGATTCCACATCAAACTATTTGCTTCATTTTTACCAAGTGAAATTAATTTAGAGAAAGTTAAAGCGCGAGGATTGAGTGATTTAATTGGTTACATGAGATATGCAAGAAGCAATAAATTGACCAAGGTAAAAACGGCTTCAAAGAAGAAAAATTTTGAATTTGATTCATTTGAATCCAGTGTTAAATCTTCTTTAGAAAAAGAAGGTTTCACAGTTAAAACTTTGATAGGACATTCAAATTTTCGTATAGATCTTGCAATTATTGATCCAAAGAAACCTTCAAGATTCATTCTCGGATTAGAATGTGATGGAGGATCATACAAAGCAGCACAAAATACTCGCGATCGCGATCGAATTAGAAATGAAGTATTAGATGGATTAGGCTGGGAAATTTATCACATATGGGCACCGGATTGGTACAACAATAGAGTCCAAGTAATAAAAAAAATAAAGAGAAAAGTTAACCAAAGATTGAAAGAGATTGAACCTTAAGGGGTTTCCCTAAATATTTTTCTTCCTTTTTCTTTTATCGTTTCAATTACTTTCTTTTTGGCGACTATACTACCTTTTACCAAGATATATTTTTAATATTAGATTTGAATCTTTGCCAGGATTGGTTTAACTGTAGAACTGCAGTAATTACGAATGAATTGCTATGATCCTTGTTGTGATATTGTTTTTGTACTTCACTTTTTTCTTTTCTCAATCGATTTTCAAGTTTCTCAAGTTTAGCTCCGGTCACCATTTGGTCTGAACGTGCTTTTGTTAATTCTGCAGCAGTATTTTTCCAATCTGTCTCGGATTTATATAATTTTGATAATTTTTTTCCAAAATCTTTCAGTGATTTGGAATATTCTTTATAGCCCTGCGAAATTTCCTTTATATCATTAGCCATTTCATCCTGAACATCGATAGATCATTCAACATGGGCCACATGATCTTTTTGTTTTGCAAGATTTTGAGGAGTAATTAAATCGGATCTTTGGTTTATAAATTGAACGTAGCTTCTCAGTGTTTCTTTTTGAATGTTTAAATATTTCTTGAGCTCCTTATTAGCCTTTTCCATGTTTTGAGAAACATTCTTAAAACTCTTTTCGATATTTTCTTCCGATCCAACCAATTTTTGTACCGAATTTTCTAGTTTTTTATCATATGTAATTTGTTCTAGTTCAACATCTAGGGGAAGAAATTTCTTAATTAGTTGACTCATAATATGAAATTTGCCATTTAAATTAAAAAAATTTGGGATTTTTCATTAGAGACTATATTTCTTTTTCAGTAACACAACCATTTTTTTAAATAACCCTATATGATGCTTTAATCCAAAATTCGGATAATTTTTCTTATTTTTTCCTCTAATAAAATCAGTAACGTCAAGATAATACATTTTAGCAGCATCGTCCCCAGCTTCAAAAACCTTTTGAAGTTGCTTTTTATCAAGTGATGTCCCACCTATATCTATTAAGACTGCAAATGCAGTTGCGGTGTAAACCCTTTTTGTCCCATCATCAAGATTTTCTTGTTTCGTAGTGGGAATTGTTGTTATGTAGTGCATATAAGTTTTAATATCTCCTAATTCGGAATCTAAAACATCAAAACCCTTGATCTGAACTGAAATTCTTGAAATTGTATAATTTTCACGGAGTTTCTTTAGATTTCCTAGATAGCGCATTGTGAAATTAGCTTCTTCTTTAGTTTCTTTAAGCATGGTATATGCTGCTGAGTCTAAAACAGAACCTGCATTCATAATTCCTCCAATTAAAGCAGGTTTTCCTTTGCCCGGTTTATTTTTCCGAACAATACCAATAAAAAATATTTTTTCATCATTTGTAACAAAAATTCCTAAATCTGCAGCCAATGTTGCTTTTAACCATGAAGATTGGCCAATAACATCAAGATTAAGAAATTTTTCTTTTTTAATTTTGAATTCAGAACATTTTATCCAATCACCGTATTGACTTGGATAATAATTTTTTTCAACAATTAAATTTTTATAATAATCCATTACAGATTTTTGAACTTCATCTTTAGTTTTATTTGATATATTCCACGTTTTAGTTGAATAAGTTGTGAATTTTGTCTCAATAATAGGAGATAATATATCTTTATATTTACTAATTGAATTTAATCCCAGGGGATGGGGTTCACCATTCATAATATATAACCAAAGAACATTTGACTTAATTTCACTCATATTTAACCAACCTTTGAACCCGATTTAACTTTTTCTACAAATTTTTCATCAATTTTAAGGAGAACTGCTGTATCATCAACATCTGCTGCAAGAAGCATTCCTTTACTTTCGATCCCCATTATTTTTCTGGGTTTTAAGTTAACTAATACTATAATTTTGGACCCTTTAAGATCTTTAACACTATACCAATTTTTGATTCCGGAAACTATTTGACGAGGCTTTTCCTCACCAATATCCACTTGCATTTTTAATAAATTGCGCGATTTAGGAACCTCTTCCACCTCTAAAACTGTTCCAACCCGTATATCTAACGCATTAAAATCTTCATATGAGATATTAGTCATTATGGTATATAATAAGAAAAAAAATCAAAAAACGTTTTTCATTTTATCAATTTTTAATTTGTAATGTTCTAATCTTCTTTAATGAGATCCTTTTCAGGAATTACTTGACAGCTATCCCCATCACAATAAACTGTCCCAGCACTTTTTTCAGTAGTTTTCCACATTTTGATTGGTTTTAATTGAGAGACCCTCTTTTCATAGTCATCTTGTGAAATTGTTTCATACGGCATTTGTTTATATCCGGATTCGGTTAATGGTAACATACTTAAACCCTTTATTTTATCTTCAACGAAACTTAAAGCATATGGAATACTAGAAATTTCGTGTTCTTGGAAGGTTACAGTTATTGAAACTTGATTATCACTCCAATAGTGCTGATAATCTATAGCATTTGCTAACTGCTCCCACATAGTTGCATCTTTTTTTGCTCGTAGGAAATTATCCTCGTGAATGGGGAATTCAACGACCATTGAATTATCAGAATAAGAATCCTTTTCGATAGGATAATTGGCTTCTCTAAGTAAATCAACTAAACTAGATTTATTCGAGATTCTGATACGCCTAATATAATATTCTGCATGAGGATAATGAATTCCTGGAGATACTCCTGCTAAAAGGCTAACTGTTCCACTTGGTTTCACAGTTGTTATTTTAATCGATTGGGGAACGCAGAAAAAATCAGAATAATTCTCATCTAATTTACGTAAATAATTATAACCCTTATCACTCCAATCTAAAATAGTTCTTCTTCCATGTTTCGCAAATGCATCGATTATTCCTGTTTGCGATGTGCCAATCCTTCTATTTTTACCCATTACTGCATTTGTTTCGTTCCAATGTGTGTTCACTAATGTAACACTTTTTGCATAGAGATAGGCGTATTTGAGCGTTTCTTCAAATTCATCATAGGAATCGTGCTTAGAAGGGAAAGTCTCTACAAGACAACATAACTCAAAGCTTTCTAGAGATTGTTCTCCGCAATTCGCTGTGAATATCATATCAAGTTTTAATTTTCCTGAATAAGTTTTTTTTTCATTTAAGATGATACCAAAATTATGATAATCATCAACAGTTCCATTATAAACAATAGATTTTCCAATTTCTTTAACAGAAACAATTTTATGATTATAAACAATTCCATGATCTTGTAAAGTTGATGCCATTGCTTTTTGATAAGCCAAGTTATTTAATTTTTTTAATTCAATTTGTTGGACCTTGATTTTCTTAGTGAAATCATCCAAAAATTTTTGATAACTGCTGGATAATCCTGCTGATCTTAAATCATTTATATCATTTTTATTCAGAAATTTTAAAAATTGAATTTTAGAAGGCACAAGTTGAAAATCAGATATATATTTAATAAACAAATTAGTAATCTTTTTGTAAACCTCTTTATGCCTTTGCTTTGCTTGTTCTTTAGTAGCTTTTCCTGCAATTTTAGCTGCAATTTTATTGGAACATTTCTTTGAGCAATAAGCTTGCTCCCTATATTGATATTTCACACGGAATTCCTTTTTACAAACTTCACAATGTCGTATTACCCAAATTCCTTTATCAAAATTGATTTCAAGATCACTTTCGGAAAGAAGTTTTATATATCTTTTATATTCCCTCATTTGAGCGGGATTATCAAGATGTTCAAAGCCACATTCGATATTTGCCTTTTTAATTAAATTAACTAGTTTACCCCTAAAGAAGTTAAAATTATAGATTAAATTTTTTTTAATTGCATATTTCTTCCATGTAGGGACTGTTAATGGCAGATTTTTGTTTTTTATATATTTTACCATTTCTAAATAAATTTCATCATTAGTAATTCCTGAGTATCGTGGATTTTTCTCTCCTGAAGTAGATTTTGACATTTTTTCATGATATCTTAGTTTTTCTTCATTAGAAGCATTTGGATACCATTTTCTCATAGGATTCTTATCTCCGGAAATATCATGAAGCTGTTGATGGTCTTTTTTGTTCATTACTTCCAAATTTTTTAAGTTATTATTGAGTCCATTATGATCTTTATGATGAATAACATATCCAGAATGGATTTTTATACCATTTAGATTTTCAAATATAAATGAATGCTCGAAGTGGTTTTTATTACCAGCATTTATCATCCAATATGATGTTTTTTTATTACTGGCCTTAACATTCATTATTTCATCCCAATTTGTTTCCCATTTTGCCATTATCATTAGAGAATCATTTGGTTTTAAATCGATTGCTTTTTTTTGAGTCAAATCCCTTAGAAGAAATTCATGATTCCCTGTGCATTTAATCTTGCTTCCATCATCTAATTTGATTTCATAAATTTTTTCATCATACCCAGTTATTCTCGGATTTCTCATCATTTTTATTTTGGTAGTTCCTTTCTCATCTTTACAATAAACTGGGACATCCTTACCTTCTTTTGCTAATTGTTCAATTGAAACCGCATTTCTTCCATCAGCAACTGCAATAAGAGTATTTCCCGTAACGCATGGATTTACCCCAACTGCCTTTTTATCTTTATAGTCTGGTTCAAATCCCATTCTGCTATAATTTCTTGCGTTTTCAAGATAAATAATTCCAGGTTCTCCATTTTTTGCAATATTATCCACAATTTTAGAATAATCCATGCCCCTTTTCCCAATAATACTATTATTACTCGCCCATCTGTGATGATATAGTGCCTGTTTATCTTGTTTGCAGTTAATATATTCCTCATCATCTGCGGAACCTAATGCAATTTGAGCACTCCTGCGGACATTTCCAGCTACAACGCATTTTCCAATAAGATTCATCATATCGACTATATCCACTGAAGTTAATGTTGAACCAATCCTTTTATCAAGTAATTCCTTCTGATTATCCAACATTTCCTGTAAAGGTCCTGGACCTGATGCAACACCTCCAAATCCTCGAATTAATGCACCAGCAGGACGAATTTTTGAAAAATCATAAGCTGGCATTGGATCTCCATCGAAATATGCCAGTAATAAGTATCGAAGTGCTTGAACCCAACCTTCTCTTGAATCAGGAAGTTCAAAAACGAATATTTCATCTTTTGGTTTTTTAATTATTTGCTTTCCTGCTCCCTTAGTATCGAATCCTACACCAACTCCCAACATCAAGGCGTCCATGAGCCATTCAAAGGGTTTGGTCTTCTTTATCAAAATATCTTCAGTAGAGCAGAAACCGCAATTATTTAGAGCCATACTGCCGTGTTTATCTATAAATTCTGTGCCCATCATCCAAAGTCCCCGCCCAGGAGGTATAAATTTGAAATTCCATATTTTTTCAAACATTGTCTGAGCGGATTTCTGAGCTTTTTCTGGTTCCCAAGGTAAACTTAGTTTAAAGCAATGTTCTTTTTGAATAGAATACACGCCTTCAACCACTCTACGAATTGTTTCATAAAATTCTTCAGTGCGTTCTTCATCCTCAATCAAACGAGCATAGGTTCGTTTATATGTAATATATCCAAGAGGCCCCCATTCTGGTTGTTTTCCTTCATAAATTTCTATGAAAGATTCGCCTAATTTAAATTTAAGAACGCTTGAGAGAATTAATTTGGCATATATATTTCTTTCTTTAATATATCCCCTTGCCATCAATTCTAAACACATGATCTCTCTGATCATTGAAGTTTGAATTGTTTTTAAGCCTAAAATTGTAATTTTTTTTAATGAATCTTTAACAACCTTAATACATTCATTCCAATCTAAGCCTGTTTCTTTATTCAAATTTACTACTAATTTGTCTGGATCAAAGGGTTTGAGATCTCCTCGAGAGTTTTTAATATGTCTGGGGAAAATATCTAGAACTGAAATTTTTTTATCATCCTTATTGGGTAGTATCGATTGAACCATTTCATTCATCTTTGTTTAGTTTTGTTTTTATCCGAATATTGTCCTAAAATGGAACAAGTTCGGAATCTTTTTACGTATTTAAACTAAGCGAGTTGTATATTTTAATTTTTTTACGAAAAATAACTAAGGTAATAATATAAATTCTGTTTATAAGAAAGAACACCGACAAAAATTTTATAATTAATTGCTTTAAATTGCATTTCAATAACTTATTTTTGATCAGATGATTTTTATAATTTAATATTCATAAATCGAAAAATATGATTTTTAATGAATGAAAACATGCTACGTATTGAAAATTTAACTGTTCGAGTAGATAACCTCCAAATCCTCAAAGATTTTTCGCTTAATATCAATAAAGGAGAAGTTCACGTCCTTTTAGGCCCAAATGGGGCTGGAAAAACTACATTAATTAAAACCATTATGGGATTTAAGAAATATAAAGTTGAAAGTGGAAAAATATATTTTAAGGGAGAGGACATTACTAACTTATCGATTTCTGAACGAGTTTCAAAAGGAATTGGTGTACTTTTTCAACGACCTCCAGAAATAAATGGAGTAAAACTTTCAAAACTGCTTTCAGTCTGTGATCAGAAACGTAGTGAATTTGCAAAGGAAGCATCTGAAAATGCTTGTGATTCAGATTTGGATGATTATATGAATGGTTTAGCTCAAAGATTGAAATTTTCTGAACACTATTTGGAACGTGATGTAAATACGGGTTTTAGTGGTGGTGAAGTCAAACGCTCAGAAATTTTACAGATGATGGTGATGCAACCTGAATTACTTCTCTTTGATGAGCCTGATAGTGGTGTTGATGTTGAAAATGTTGAATTAATTGCAAGTGTAATGCGTGAATTATTAGATAGAGACAAAGTTCCTTCAAAACAGGAGAAATCGGGATTAATTATAACTCATTTAGGTTATATTTTAAAATTTTTAGGTCATATAACACGTGCACATATAGTCATGAATGGAAAAATTCTATGTTCTGGCAATCCAAAACAGATTATTAATGGCGTAATGAAAAATGGCTTTGAAAAATGTAAGGAGTGCATTTCCTGTATCGATCCAACTGAAAAATTTAATGAGGTCGATTTTACATTATGATTAATAAAGATAAGATTGTAGATGATATTGACGAAGATATAGATCTTAACGAATATAAAATCGAAGATTTGAAAACCAGTAAAACTTACAATTCAGAACAAGAAATCCCAAATGACTTAAAAGATTATATGAAGAAAGTTGGAATTGAAGTTGATTCAGATAAAAGTGGTATCTTTCTCCAATCTGGAAATAAACTAGATTTATGTGTTAGTAATGTTCAAGGTATAGAGTTGATGCCCCTTAAAGAAGCGTTAAAAAAATACGACGGTTCGGATGGAAAATTAAATCTACAAAATTATTTCTGGAAAGCGGTTGCTTCCGATAAGGATAAATTTACTACTGAAGTAGCGATTAATGAAATTACCGATGGGTATTTTATTCACGCTCTTGCTGGTCAAAAAACAATTTTTCCATTGCAATCTTGTCTTTTTATTCCTCCTTTTCCTGGGTTAAAACAAGTAGTACACAATATAATAATAGCAGAACCTGGCTCTCAATTAGATATAATAACTGGATGTACTGCTCATACTGGCGCAAAAAGGGCAATTCATTTAGGTGTATCTGAATTTTATGTTAAAAAAGATGCGAAAGTATCATTTACAATGGTACATAATTGGACTGAAACAACAAAAGTTCGACCACGGACTGGAATTATTCTTGAAGATAATGCAAAATTCTTTAATTTCTATGTAGTTATGTCCGAAGTTAAAAATCTCCAAACAAATCCCGTTATTAAACTAATCGGAAAAAATGCTTCATATTTTGGTCAGACTTTAATATATGCAAAAGGGGGGAGTTACTATGATACAGGTGCTACTGCTCATCTAATTGGAGAAGGTAGCAAAGCCGAAATTATTTCGCGAGTAGTTGCTGTGGATAATTCTCATGTTATTGCGCGAGGAAAAATTATTGGGGATGGAAAGGATGTCACCGGTCATATAGATTGTTCTGCATTATTGCTCTCATCGACTGCCAGGGTTGATTCTATTCCTGCAATAAACGCCCAAAATCCTGAAGTAACATTAACTCATGAAGCATCAGTAGGTAAAATCAGTGAAGAAAATATTGAATATTTAATGAGCAGAGGTCTAACAGAAGATGAAGCCATAAATTTAATTGTAAGTGGGTTCTTAGATGCTGATACAAGCCCTCTACCTCCCAGTTTAGCGGAAGAGACAAGAAAAATAATTGATATTGTATCAAAATCTGAAATGGGTTGAAATCATTTGATTTTTATTTAGTAACTATTAATCTTCTTCTATAAATTTTTTAACCTCTTTTCCGAATTTTTTGACTTCTTCTCCTACTTTATGCGCAGTTTTAATACTTTTACGCACAACTACTTTTGTTACCTTTTGAATATTTTTTCCGAGTTTTTCCATATTTTGCTGTAAATCTACACCAGTTTTTTCCCAATCAATTAAGGGTTTCCTCTTAGCTTCAGATTCGACACCCGTAATTTTAAATTGAAATTTTTGACCACAATCTTCACAATAAGCAATTTCCCCTAAAACCAATGAATTCATTAAATTTTTGGGAAGCAAGGTTCCACAATTTGAACAATATAAATGTTTAGGTAATTTTGTCATACTATTTTCACATTTTTATCTAAATCTTAAAAAATAAAAACATTTACTTTTTGCAATGATACAATATTATATCTTCAAAGAATATATGCTTGGTTTTTTGTTCTAAATTTTTAACATTTTGAATTTCTAAAGCATGTTGTATGGCTTTTTGATCAACTAAACTGGATGTTATGAAAAATATTTCTCCATTTTTTTTAAGATATTGAGAAATGTGATTTAAAAACTCTAATAACACCTCATTTCCGCTGGGTCCTCCATCCCATGCAAAGTCTATCAATTGTCGATTTGATTCATTAATTATATCTGGTTCACTTTGAAGGTATGGAGGATTGAAAAGAATTAGATCATAAGGTTCGTTCAACTCATCGGTATTTAGAGGCTCAAAAAGATTTCCCTCCAAAAAATTAACAAAATTTTCGAGCTTGTTTAATTTTGCATTATAATTTGCAGTCTCCACTGCTAATGAGCTAATCTCAGTTCCAGCATGAAAGAAATTAACTTTTTTTTTTAAGAAATAAGAAACAATTAGAAGAGATATTGTTCCAGGGCCATAACCAATTTCTAGTACCCGAATTGATTTCAAGTTTAAATTTTCTTTAGTGGTTTCAAATTTTTTAATCCATTCAAGAATAAACTCAGAAATTAAATCAGTATCATCGTGTGGAGAATAAACTTGTTCAGGTATTGCCATATTTATTCCATAATATTCAATAATCTCATATTTAGAAAAATCATGACCCATCCTATTCAAACTCCTGTAGAATTTCAATTTTTCCTGTAGTTCCATAGAGCATAAGATTAAACAGTTGCTGGGGGCTAAATCTTCTAAGTTTTTTGTTAATAAAAGGAAATAATTCTGGGTTTTTTATGATTTTTTTAAAATATTTAAATTGGTTTGTAGCATTTTCATTGTTTTTTAAGAAAAATGAAATAGCATTTCGTAATGATTTGTTCTTAAATGGGAAAATTCCCCTTAAAAATGACAAGTAATCTTTTCGGTATATATTTTCTTGAGAATCTACTAGTAAAGAATATTTTGCCGTCAATTCAATAATTACAGAAGTAATGTGAGGTTTCGGGAAAAAACAAGAAGAGGGCACGAGTTTAATTTTTTTAATATTAAGGTAGAGCCCCACAGCTGCACTAATTCGAGAATAATTTTTAGAATTTACCTTTGCGATTAGCCTATTTGCAAAATCCTCTTGAACCATCAAAATACATTTTTTTAATTCATTTATATTCCATGAATCAATAATTTTAAAAATTAAAGGCGCTGAGATTTGATACGGGATATTTCCAACGATTTTGGTAACTACCGGAAATGGGGCTTTAATGGCATCTCCCTTAATAATAATAACTTTCACATCCAAGAATTGCTCAAAATCAATCGCATCTGATGATAAATCAATTAATTTTACTTTATAATTTAACTTTAGATGGGAATATAAGAATTTTGTAATTTTTTCGTCATTTTCTAATAAATAAATTCTCTTTCCACTTCTAACCAGTGAATCAGAGAGAGTCCCTAAACCAGAACCAATTTCCAATATAATATCATTATTCTCATCTATTTCCACTTCTTTAACAATAAATTTTGCAATATTTTCATCAACCAGATAACATTGACCTCTTTTTTTATCTAAACGTATATTTAATTCTTTTAGTTTTGGTAAAAGTTGTCGCTTGGAATAAAATGGCACGGGATTGTTCTCCAAAATTGTGAAATTAAAAAATATTCGAAAATCTAACTAACGCCGCTTGCGAAATCGCTTAACAAATAAATAATGTCTCAACTCGTCATCTTGAATTTCCTCTATAATTCTTTTAACAAATGTTTCAACCGGCTTAAATCCAGGAACTCTTGAGTGTAAATCTTCAAAACTCTCAAAAGGGGGCTTTTCTCGATTATTGATTATTTCCCACATCAATTTTTTCCCAATTCCAGGTAAAACTTCTAAAGAATGCCTTTTGATTGTTATAGGCCCAGATTTGTTTATAAAATCTATAAATCTGGGCTCATTTTCATTTACATATTGTCCGATTACTAAATCTAGTGTTGAACTTGAAGTAGGAGTTAATTCAGTATATTTAATCTTTCTTTGAATTCTATCAAAAGCATTCTGATTTTCACTTACAATAATTTTTTCTTGCAATTTTCTATCCGTAATTTTTGATTTATTCAAAATAATTTCATATAATTGAAATTTAAATCCTTCTACTATTTGAGCAATTGGATTCCATTGATGACCTGCTTTATCAACACCGCCATGTTGAAGGATATCTAAAATATAAATCACACTTCCAGTTTGTAATCTTAAAGTTGAGCGAAATTGATTTGAACCTCTATTTTTCCTAAAGCCACTCCTTTGAGAGCTTCCTCTATAATTTTCTTGAGATCTACTATCTTTTCTTCTTCTTTCTCCGTTATATCTTTGGTTTCTTCGATCGCTCATTTCCCAATCCTCCCAAATATGCTTTTATTTTTTTTTATATTTTCTATATCTTACATTATATTTCTTATTTAGAGTGGTTTATTTGTCCCTGAATCTTTAATTTTTTTCCCCTCTTAACCATCGAATTAAAATTACAGTGGCTTATCCTTTACTGCTTTTAGAATTATTAGAGGTGGGTCTAGATTCATTTTCAATCACTTGAAGAATTATGTCATTAACTACTATTATTAATTGAAAAATTATGCAAATATAAAACTATTCAAAAATTGTGAGTTATAAAAAATTTATTATTGTTGTAAGTCCCGAATTTTTTGTATCATGATTTTTAAATCATCATCAGATAAATCCCTAAGAGTTACGTCTTTTTCTAAGATAACTCGCAACTCTTGATGATAATTTGGGTCGATATTGACTATTTGAATTGCGTATTCAATATCCATGGAGTAATCTTTTACAAGCATTTTTATTACATTTCTTGCAACATCAGCGTTCATTTTACTAAAATTGTGAACATATTCATAAGTCGCTTCTTGAAACGGATCGGGTTGGATTGATTCTATTTTATCCATTTTTTCGAACAATTCTTCCATAATTTCTTTAACTTCGGGAATTGAAACCATTTCCTCTTTTATAATTTTTTTTACCATATTCACCAAATCCTTTTTCTCATAAATTAAAATTAGAAATATCTTATTTCTTCTTCTCTTTTTCTAGTTGATGGCCCTTGTTTAATCGGAGATGTTCCCGGCCGAGAAACATGGTTTTCATTTTATTTCCATCTTTAACATGGACCCCATAACAACGCCCCCGTTCTTCAAATACAACACCCGTTTTGCCGTGAAATCGTCTGTGTGGGAATCCTCTCTTCTGAAATGATGGGTCCCCTATAATATCTACTTTATCGTCAACTTTGTAATCAATCATAAATTTGGAAAGACCCGGTAGCCCTCGTTTTCTTACATTTTTGCGAAAAATTCTTCTTGTCTTGCTACGATATCCATGATGTCTTGTCAATGCTTATTCACCTATATTTTACAACTATAATCAAATTACTATCAAATTAAATAATTAGTAATAAGTTTCATAATTTATAAGAAAAGTAAAGAATGATTTAAAAAAAATTTTATGATTTTTGTCAATATCGCGATTATTTATTCAGAGATTCGAACTCTAAAATCCAAAAAATACATTCTTACCAGAAAAATATCAGTGTATCATTCCACGAATTTAGACCAGATTATTTTTTAAATTTTTTTATCATAACCACCGATACACCCACAAGCGAGAGAAGCAGTGCGGTGATATAAAGATCAATAAGAAATGTCCTATACCAAATTAACAACCGATTCAGTATCGGCATCAAAGGTAGAAGAAATATGAAAATTCTTCTTTAAACCAGAAATCGAACAAAAATGGAGATATAGAGAAAAATTTTATTATTATTTTAGTCGTTTTTATTTAGGAATGAAAGACATTTCTTTTGAAATTTTTTGAATGACAGCAACACTCAATTCTACTATCATATTGACATCATTTAGATTTACTACCTCACTCATTGAATGCATATAACGGTTTGGAATGGCAATAAGTGCGGTTGCGACTCCTGATCGCGTTACTTGAATAGAGCGAGCATCAGTACCTGTTGCTCTCGGTGCTGCGAGTAATTGATATGGCATTTTCAACTCTTTTGCAGTTTCAACAAAAATATTGAATAGAATTGGATTAATATTGGGTCCTCTTACAATTACAGGACCACCACCCAATTTGATCGTCCCTATATCACTTTCCTTCATATCTGGCGAATCTGATGCAAAAGTCACATCATAAGCAATTCCAACTTGTGGATCCACAGAATATGATGATGTAATTGCTCCACGTGTTCCTATTTCTTCTTGAGTTGTGGACACTGCATGAATTGCACCTTCAAACTTTGTTCCTTTCAAAGATTTTATGACTTCTGCTATTATAAATGATCCAATTTTATCATCAAAACATCGAGAAACAACTAAATCTCCTTTTCCTAGTGTAGCATAATAATGCTCAAATATTATAGGATCTCCGATTTCAATTCCAATTTCTTTGACTTCATCCCGGGAACTTGCCCCAATGTCAATAAATTGTTCATCGAGTTTAACGATTTTTTTACGTTCTTCAGGTTTTTGAAGATGAATCGCTTTTTTACCGATAACACCAAGAATTTCTCCTTTTGATGTTAAAATTTTTACGCGATTACCAGGTGTTAAGTGAGCATCTATTCCTCCAAGCATATGCAAACGAATAAATCCTTTTTCGTCTATAAATTTCACCTGAAGACCTACTTCATCTACATGCCCCATTAGTATAATTCGAGGATTGCCGTCTGGATTTAAAATTGCATCAACATTTCCCATAACATCTGTTTCAATTTTATCTGCTATTTTATTCAAGTATTCTCGGTAAATAGATTGGGCTGGTTGTTCAAAACCAGTTGGACTTGGAGCGTTAACCAATTTTTCTAAAAATTCTTCATTAATAATCCTAGGTTTTTTTTCAATTTTCTCAATTTTTTCAGACATGGTTGACTAAGATTTTTTTATTATTTGGATTTTTTTAAATTCAAAAATCTCCTAACTGAAGCCATATGAAGGTTGAAGATAAGGTTCCATAAACAAATATTTTTATACAACTTTGTCAAAGGATAAAACTATGGAAATCTCTAATATATTAAAAAATCCTTCGGAAAATGAGATAAAAAATGTTATTGATAAAAATATATTGGATTTTTTGGGTACAACCTTAGATTATCTTGATAAGGATTATTTTTTAAAGAAAAATCCCAACTCAGAATTTTCTGTGAAAAATGACGTGTCAAAAATTTTTACAGGAATGAAAATCACTATGTGGAATTCGTTTTGGGGTGCAAATTTTAATGAATAAGAAGTAAAAGAGAAAGTAATTACTCTAGTAAGTCAGGCTAAAAGAAAAAACATTTCTTTTATGTGGTGAGTTGGAGCATATTCTAAACCCCATATTTTAAGCGAATATCTCGAAAAAACTGGGATGATCAAATATGAATCACCTTGTATGTATCTGAATTTAAGAGAAATAGATGGGACAAAATATCAAGAAGCTTTAGATCAATCTAAAATTAAAATAGAGCGTGTTTCGAATCCTAAGGAAGAAGAACAATGGATAGATGCGTGTTCAATTCATTTGGAATAGATGAATTTAAAGAAGATTTTGGCCGTATTTGTCGTGGATGGTTTAAATTTTATGATGTATATTTAGCTTCTATCGATGGAAAATCTGTAGGTGTTTCTATGTCTTTATTAAGCTCGGGAGTTGCTGGAATTTATTGTGTTGGTGTTAGTCCTGAATACCGAAATAGAGGAATCGGTAAAGCAATAACAATGGCATCACTACTTCAAGCCAAAAGAAGGGTTATGAAATCAGTATATTACAGGCATCAAAATTAGGATTTAATGTGTATTCTAACATTGATTTTAAAGAATGTTGTAAATATAGGAATTATATATATACACCAGAGAATTTTAAGGAAGAAAAATAAGTCATCTTATAGTGCTTGATAAATTCTCCTAATAGAAAAACACATGGACACATATTGATCCATATGATCTTATTGGAATTTTTTTATTTCCTTATAGTTACTAATACTAATTAGGGTAATAAGATCACCTGATCATAATCTACAGTGGACTTTAGGATTTGAGATCTTAACACCCAACGGAGATACAAAAATGATCTGGCATGAAATTATATTTTCATTATGTGTAGGTGCTTTGATTTCAGGATTTATTCTAACATTAATACTTTCCATAATGGCCGCTTCAAACTTTTCAAATCAAGAGACTGGAGATAATGATATTTCTGAAGATTTTGACGGAGATATCGATTCAGATATAGATAGTGGAGAAATTGATATTGATGTTGATGCGGATATTGATATTAATGTTGATGCGGAAATTGATATTGATGTTGATGCGGAAATTGATATAGATCTTGATTCAGATATGGAATTTGAAGCAGATACAGAGATCGATGCTGAAACTGACATTGATTCTAACATTGAAGTTGAAGAAGATTTTGATATTGGGACTTCTATTGAAAGTGCTCTTTCTACAGGTGATAGTGATTTTATAAGTTTTGAAAATCAAACTCCATTATCTTTGATCTTTTCATTATATCTTCTATGGTTTGGCGCAATTGGCACTTCTACATACGATTTTTTTTCTTTACAGTGGAAATGGCTATGGTTAATAATAGTCTTACTAGTTTCAATAGCACTAGTTAAATTAATTAGTAAATTTTGGAGAAAAATATCAAAGAATAGTACGTATCGTGTTAGAACGGGTAAAAATTTACTCGGACGGGAAGCGGTTGTCAAAATAGCCGTTTCTGTTGATGGAGGGGTGGTATCTGTCAAATCTGCTGGTGCTGTTCAACAAATTGGTGTGAAATCACTTCATCCGTTATCCTGGTTTCACTCTCAAACAACAGTTTACATTTGTGAATATAAAGATGGAATGTATTTCGTTGATGACAATCCAGCAAGCGTAAAATTGCTTCATCTAAAGCTACAAAATAAAAAAATAAAAATTTCTACATTAAAAAATAAAAAAATATTAACATAAAAAATTAAAATAAAATAAAAAAACAAAGAGAAAATCAAAAAATGGCAGAATTTAGTTTAGGAATCGTAGGAATAGTCATCATAATTGTAGTGACTATTGTTTTAATAGCATTATTCTTTGCGAATCGATATCGAAAGTTTAAAACGAATGAATATGTAATTTTTTTAAGAGGAGGAAAAGTCAAATCGGCGGGTCGAGGTGGTCATGTAATCAAATTACCCTTGATCGATGAGATAATTGTAATACCTACAACCACGAGGAAAACTTTGCTGAATTCTTCAGATAAAATTCTCTCCCGGGAATTCCAAGATGTAAAAATAAGCGCTATTCTCTATTGGCGTGTTTCAGAGCCAGAAATATCGTTTAATGCTGTCGTGTGGGATGCAAGATCACCTGATTATGTCGAAAAAGTGCTCAGCACAGCAACTGAGGCAATAATTCGTACCACATGTGCCAGTTTAACGGTTGAAACCATTATTTGCGATCGAACTGAGATAATCAAAACGATATCAGACCAGTTGTTAAACTTAACAAAAGATTGGGGGATAGTAATAGAGTCTCTGGAAATTATTGAAGTTCAGGTTTTAGACAAGGATCTAAAAGATAACATGGAAGCAGTTAAAAAAATTCAAGAACAACAACGCGCTCGATTAGCAAATGCTGATGCGAAAGAACTTTACAGATTAAGAGAAATTGATGTCAGTCGGCAAGCAGAATTAGCCCAGAAAGAAATGGCGATTCAAATTCAACAGAAAGAGTTAATCCGGGTAGAAATTGAAGCTGAAGCCTACAAGAAAGCAACACTCATCAGAGCAGAAGCTGATGCAAAAGCGATTAAAATGAAAACACTTGCAGGAAAAGAAGCTGAAGCTACTGGAATTCGCTTAAAAATGACTGCCGAAGCAGAGGGATTCCAGAAACAAGTAGATGCGATTAATTCTTGTGATCAAAACTTCATTTCCTTGAAATTAATCGAGAAAATGCCAGAGATATATAAGAACATTTCACCTGATAAAATGATTGTAATGGGTGAAGGAAATAAGAGTTTCAACAGCATTCTGGGAAGTATCCTTCCTCTAATGCAAGTTCTTCCTGAATTTAATTCTCAAATTAAAGATTTGACTAAAAAATCCAAAGAAAAATTCAATGAAGAAATGGAAGGAAAAGGAGATTTTGAAGATTCTGAAATCGAGAACCTTCAAGATGTAATGATAGAGTCCCCCATTAAAATGATTAAAATGAAAGGAATTAAGGTAAAGAAATAAGATGGAAAATCCAAGGGTAATGTGTCATTACATTAAAACAAGGACTTCCGAAGATCAGATATCAAAAATGCATGAAACTTTTAGAAATCAAGGATGGGAATTGATATCTGTTATTTCAAATTCGGACCAAGTTATAGATGGATATTTTTTTCAACGAAATTAAAAATTTAGGATGTTTAATAAATAATATTCTTAATTTTTTCATATATTTTAGAAATTTCTTATAGTTTTTACAATGTTTAACACTTTCGACAAAAACATTTATTAATATATTATTGAATAATTAATAAAGAGATTAATGAATAATACTACTCAAGAAGATCAAAAATTTCTGAAAATCACCAATCAGCTTACAGATTTTGCTTTTATTTTAATTTTCATGATTGCCCTTCCCGGTATTGTTGGAGTAGTTTTGGCAGGGATTACTCTATTATTTGTGGAAGAAACGTTTTTGATGGGTGAATTTACTCTTGGGACTTTTTTAGCTGGGATCACTTTTACACTTCCAATTTTTTATTTACTCTTCTTAAAAACACGGAAAAAAAAGTTTTGGTATGAAATCATCCCAATGAGTTATAAAAAAGAACTTGGAATAGGTAGTTTAATAATATATGGGCCGACAATTCTAACATCCTTGATTTTTTATCTTTTTTCCTTGGTGATGGATTATTCTAGTTTCGCATTCGCATTCCAGTATTTTATCTTAGTAATAATGCCTTTAGAATCATTGTTTTTCTGTAGATTTTTCAAAGTAGTGTTTCCAATAAGCAAATCTGAAGAAAATCCCGGAAAAGTTCCTGAAGTTGTAATAAAACACAATAATCAAACTCTTCAAAAAATAATTTTTAAACCTTTAGTAATTAAAGTAATTTTTGATATTATCTGCTTAATTTTATCCAATTCAGTAATTATCTTAATTATAACTAATGTTTTCGGAGCCATCTTGTATTTTGTAATTAAAGAACTAATTTTTAAGTTAAGTATATTAAGATCTCGCTTATCTGAATTTAAATTAATTCTAAATCTAAAAATCATTGGATACATATTAATTATTCAAAGTCTAGTTCAATTTTGGATATGCTCATTTCAATCTAACTTAAATTTGGCGCTTTATATTGTAATTACGGCTTTATTAACAATTAAAATATTTTTTATCATATTTCAACAATCCAGTAAGCATCTATTTAGGGATTTTCAGATTCGCGTAAAATGGTTTATTGGATTTATTATTAATGACATTATAACCATTGCTATAAATATTTCAGCAATCATCTATATCCTAGTAGAAGGTTTTTCTCCTTTCACGTTTTTGGTGATAGGTATGGCTTTTCTGGTAGAAAATCTTATAGAAAGACACTATCATCTCTCATTCCAATTAATTTCTAGGATTTATATAACTATTCAGCTATTAGCATTGTATGCAGTTTTATCTTTTCTAATAGTTTCTCTCTCAATTTATTTCCAAATACTTCTCTTCTCAGTTTTAACAATTACTATCCCGATTATTTTGTATGAAATTAAAGCCATATCAAAGAAATATCAAATATTTATTCAAAATATGCTATATATTATTATTTTCTTTGAAATTGGGATTTACTTTGCAGCGAGTACAACCGTAAATAATTTGCTCATTACTGATTCCAAGATTTTTAATTATATTTTCTTTATTTCTCTTAGTTCTCTTAGTTCGCTTTATCGTCTTTATTCTATAAACTTTAAGGGTTCCGAAACTAAAGTTTTTTCACAATGTGTTATAGTTTTTCTATTTATTAGTTTCTTTGGAATTTTTCAATTAATTGCAGGTGGGTTAATTGGAACTTCGGTTTATTATATTGAATCTTTTGTTAATAGTAATTTACTAATTTCATTATTTTCCCCAACTGGTTTACTTTCAAGTTCTTCAGGATTCATTTTAGGTATATATCAGAAAATTGGAGAAACCGCCTTAAATTCAACATTTATTATTAAGTCCACAAACGGAATAGCGAGTATATGGAACATTGGAGTTTCAGGTCTTATATCCTTAGTAGGTTATAATATAATAATTAAATTGCATGAGAATTTTAAAGTTCTTTCATCTTATGTTTTAAAATTTAATAAAATTTTCAATCGCAGTTTGATTGGTTTATTAGGTTGTATGAGCATTTTGATTATTTTTCAATCAATTTCTGGATTTTTTTTAACCTTAATGTTCGCTACTTATTTCAGTGTTTACATTTATGATTCTATCTATGAATTTAGGGAAGAGATCCAAAACCCTCTAAAAAAATCAAAATTACAAGTAAAAAGAATCCTTTTCATTGTAAACGCTATCGTATCTTTAGCATTATTTTTCTTCATAGGAATAGAATTCTTAGGCATTAATTTTACATTATCGTTTACTATTGCTTTATTAATACTTCTTCTTTATATTAATCTGGTTCCTGCGATAAAATTAATATTAAACCGCACTTATCATGAGAAAAATGTGTTAAATCTCTTAAATGTATCCATTTTATTTTTAATTGGGATTTTTTTAATATCATCGATTAATTTCTTGTTGTTAAATTATTTAGATCCAAATCTTGAAGTTGGCATTCTAAATTGGATTTTAATTTCAGGTTTTATAATTTCGTTCTTCTCGATTTTATCCTTAAAACAATTATCCTTAGGAAATTATGCTAAGGGAAGAAATTATGAACTTTCAAAGATGGTAATGCAACTAATTTTTTGGTTAATGGCTTCTGGATTAATAATTTTTAACACTTATATACCATCATATGTTTTCTTATTGATTATATCAATTAACTTAATCATATTATCATTTATATTTAAATACAATTGCAATTTAAATCTTAATAACAAATACCGTGAAATCTATCTAACATGGAAATACATGATGAGTATTACATGGGAATTAGGATTTGCTATTTTGATTTCATTCTTAATTTTCTTAATTCAGGATTTATTTGATGAGACTTTAGCTTTCTCTATCTTTTCAGGATTATTGGTTTTAGGGATTATAACATATAGGAATATTAAACAATATATTTTCATTTATCCTGCACAACAAGAAAAAATTGAAAAAATAATAGATTTTATACATTTATTCAATTTAGTTATTTTGGTCGGAGTTTTTTATACATTCTTCAATATATTTTCTTTTGTACCCTTTTTTTTCCCACTCTCCTTAATTTTGACACCCATCTTTACAGGAATTATTATTCACGTATCAAAAATTGTAAAAAAATACCTTCCTAATAAAATCATTGTTTTAATTGATGTCTTATTATTACTCGCAATATCTACTTCTGGAATTATCTCAGTTCATTCTTTATTTGAAAGTTATTTGAGGATTGAACTTATTGTTGATTATTCTATCTTATTCTCCCTTGGAACCGTTATAATTACTCTGGCAACATTGCTATTAATTGCTTTTTATTTAGAACAGAGAAAAATTATAAATAGACTCTCTTGGAATTATATAAATTTTGGAATAATTCAATTGGAAATATTAGTTGGTTTTTCTTTCATTATGTATTCTGAATTTGAATGGATCATAAATAATTTAAATACAGAATGGATTCAACTTTCCACTCCTATCATGTATCTAATCCTTGGAGGTATGATATTAGGGCTCTTTCTTATATATAAAATCTTTTTGAGATTAAAATATTTAGAAGAACATCATAAGTTTACTTTTATACTTTTAATTCAAAAAAACTTTACCAGAATTATAGGAGTTATAATTATTTCAATCTCTCCGATAATTTTCTTCAATTTTGAATTAATAGGATTTTCAATAGCATTCTTTTTGATAACATTTGTTCTTATATTTAGCTTTAGAGAATTTCAAAACGCTTTTCCAGATAGTAGAAAAATAAATATATGTACTGATATAAACCTAATTTTAAACTTACTTTCATTATTAACTTTAATCTATTCCATCAGTTCCTATTTTATTGGACTGATAATTACAGAATCAATAATAATATCCTTCATAACTTTTTGGATATTTCTCTATATCATTCCAATACTTTTAAAATATATCCCAACTAGAATAAAACACTTCATTAATGCAATATTTATGCCAATTTTTGCTATTTTAGTTGATATCTCCATATTTATGGAATATTTAGCAAAGGAAATAAACTTAATTCAAGATTATACTTTAATTACTATTCTTGTCGGCCTTTTATCAATTCTTGCTTCAATTTTATTCACTATCAATCAATTAAAAAAAGGAAAATATCTCAAAGATAAATCTCATAAAAAAATTCATTTCATCTTTAATACCGGATTATATTATGATTTGTATGCAATAATTGTATCTGCAATGCTAATATATGTTATAACTCCAGGTTATTTTAGGATATATAATATTTTATTTACTATATCTTGGCCACTATTCGGATTATTCTTTATTCTTAAGATAATAGATATTAAAAAATTTTATTTTGAGGTTTCACATCTGAAACTAATTTTAAAGGCTCAAATTCTAATCCTGTGGGTAATTTCTGCTCTAGGTTTGCTTATATCAATTAATATCTTTTTAGATTTCAATCCGTTAGTTGTTACAATTAGTATTTTTGTTGATACTTTTGTTTTATTCTATGCCATTAAAATTGTAAATGAAATTTTACCGAAACTACATAAAATTTTACAAGTATTTAAGGAACTATTGATTTACATTAACCTAATTTCAATTTCATCTGTGATTTACTTTACATGTAATGAAATTTTTGGTTTTATTCCAAACTTTTCAATTTTTATTGTGTTTCTTATTGTTTCTGGATTGATTTATTTGGTTCCAGATTATAAAACTGGAACAATCAAAAAATTTCTTTATGAAATAATTTCAATTTTTATCTTTTGTAGTTCAATTTTCTTAGCAATATCAATCAATCAAATTATATTTGCTTCAGGAACAACTCCATTATATGCCTACTTTGGACTTTTTCTAATTCCTATTCTTGTATTGTTTTTTAGTATCTTCCTTTTTAGTAAAAATACTTTTTCTAAAGGCTTTGCTCGGAATCTTTATCAAAAGAACGAAATAATTTTATTTACTAATATTGCAATCTTAATCTATTTAATTTCTAAAGAATTTGTTCTATTTGGGGGGATTTCTCTATTAATCTCTTCATTATTTATAACCGCTTTATTGGTTATAGATTATTTTACAATAAATCTTTTAACAGATCAAAAAACAGTAATCTTATCATTTTTCAGCGTATTTTTATACAATTTAATAGGAATAACAGTATCCATTTCAGAATTTTTATTAAAATCCTTTGATAATCAAATTTTCCTATTTATTCTTGTTCAATTGCCATTTCTATTTGGAATATTTTATTTTGTTGATTGGGCAAATAGAAGAATTCAATCATCTCAAAATTCGATTGAGATTAATAGAAGACCTTTAACTAAATCAAAAACAAAGAAAAAATATGCACATGAGTTAGATGAACCTTCAGTAAAAAATGAAGACATTTCCTCTACCAAAATGATCCCAAAATATGCCCCAACTATTATTATGAACCGATTTGCAAAATTTATTTCTAATAAATGGATTTTTATTGAAATAAGTTTTATTTTTGCTACATTAGGTCTGAATTTATATCTTGGCATCAACTTAATATTTTTTTCAGAAGGATTTTCCATTCTCCAAATTTTGTTAATTTGCTCCTTGATTATTTCAGTGATTACAATATATCAACCTCATTCTAACAAGTTTTTGATTTATTACATTCAAACTTTAATAACTTTAGGATTAAATTACTTAATCTATGATTCAATCTTTATTATTAATGAGTTTCAAATAATTCTCAGCTTAACTGCTGCGATTTTAATAAACAGATTGGCTACAAGACATTTTCCTCTTAATAACCTAATAAAATATTCTCAAAATCTCCTTATGTTGGGAATATATTCTTATATCTTCGTTGAAATCTATAAGATCCCTATCTCTTGGATTTTATTAATTAGCAGTATTCTTTTTAGTGTTTTTACTCATCGATCTTATAAAAATCTGACATTTAATTCTTTCAAAGTTTGGGCATTTGCCTATTTTATCTATGATATATTATACAATTATTTATCTCAAACAGAATTTGCATTACTGTCCATTTTTGTGGCTTGTGCAGTCGGTTTAACCTGGCAATGGATTGTGTTTTTAAAAGATTCTAAATGGTCAAAATCAATTATAAAGGCGATATTAGGTTATAGTGTAATAATTTCATGGATTTTCAATTACGCATATTTATTTATTAAAAGCAATGAAATAATGGGGCTTATTTCACCACTAATTATGGCAATAGTAGTCCTAATTTTACTATTTTTAAAGAAAAAACTAATAATTTTTAAGAAAGAAAATTTTCTGAATATTTTAATTTTAGGTGGTACATTTTTCTTCTTTTACACTCTTGGACGTTATTATTTATTCGAAAATTACTTTTATTCTGAATTTTTGGCTCTATCTTTAGCTGGAGCGATATGCGGGTTCTTATTTATTTTCATATTAGAATTTTTAGATGCGAAAATAAGAAAAGAATTATCTCTTGCTTTCTTTACATGCGCTTCCCTATTAGCTGGAGTATTTACATATCTTATTTTGATGGAACCGGTTATTTTTGCTGAAACTTATTGGGAAATCGCCGTACCAATTGGATTTGATATAGCTCTCTTAACGTTTTATGTTGGTATCGGAATCTACAAACGCGCATTTACAAAAATCTGGTCCGTGGGAGTATATGCTTGGATTATTGCACCAATTATTAATTTTATAATGATTTCGCATCTAATATCAGGAATTGATCATGTTTCATTAGCTCTAACAGTTCTGAATGTTTCTGTTAATGGATCGATCATTCTTTCTATTATTATATGTACATTGATGTATTTGCCTGTAATTTTAACTAGATTGATGAAAAATCTAAATAAGATTATTTACATTTTCTGGTTAGAGTTACTAGTATTTACAACTTGGGGTGCAGCAAACCTATTTCCTGAAAATCTTATTTTACAAATCCCATTTGTATTTTTAATAGGATTAATATTATTTGTCCCTATATTTTATTATTACAGGCATTGGGCCTATCTTAGTCTTATTTGGCCATTAATTGCAGCAACAAATATTACTTTTGTAATTAATTTCTTTGATTTTGAACCTAATTGGGAGATACCAATAGGGACTTTAATCGGAGGATTTTATATTTTAGCTTTAGGTTATTTCCCGAATATAAAAAAGAAATCTAAAATTGCTCATTCATTAATCATTGTTTTAGGATATTTCACCATTTTAGGAAGTATATTCGCGTTGTTATATTCATTTGTCATTCTAATTTTCATCGATCCCACTATTTCTGTTAATATTACTTTCATTGTAATTTCTTTTGTTTTACTTACTGGAAAATATTTTAATTTACGTGATTATTTAATAAAAGTTGGTCATGCTCTTATAGTTATAATAAATCTAGCAATTTTACTAGCAAGATCATTCAGTTTAATAGAGGGGGACATAGATTTTACTACTTTTGGAATATTTGTTGCAATTGCGTTTGCTTTTGGAACAACTCTTTCGTTTCAGGCAAGGAAATATTTGCCTAAGATATTATTTGAATTAATCTGGTTTGGGATGGCAATTTTCTTCGGTTTATCATTATTTGAATTGGGGTTAACGATTTTTAATATAGGAGGATGGGCTTCTACAGGTGTTTTAGTAATAGTGGCCACTTTGATTTACTTCCCAATAATTAGATCTTATTTAGGTCCAGTTTTTGTTTTACTTATTGGTGGTATCTCAATGATATTAATGGAGTTACTAATTCCAACATCTCTATTTATATCTTCGAATCAACCCCTATTGTTTTTGGATGTTCTTTTTAGTTTGGAATTAGCTTACATCTATTTTAGCAGTAAAACAAAATTTGGGTTAATTAAAAATAAAACTAAGAATTTTGAAATTTCTTCTATTATTTGGGTAATTTCATCTGCGTTATTCTCTACAACTTTAATATTATTAATAAATATGTATTTCCCACAAGAAATATATTCCAATATATTAATTTTCTTAAACACTTTTGCTTTACAAAATCTATTAACAACACACTTTATCAGACGTAATGAACTCTTTAACAAGTATGCAATAATTCAAAAAATAATTCCAATTTTCCGCTTCATACTTATATTTACAATATATCTTACAACTTCGATATTTTGTGCTATTAAAATTCCAGTTGATAATTTAATTGAAACTTCCGAGCAATTTGGTGCTATAATAACTTTTTATAGATTAGCAATTCTGTTTTCAATTCTATTTATTGAATTTTATGGAATTGATCGAAAACTAGTAAAATTAGTAACTAGTAAAATTCGTTCTCAATTTGATTGGATAAGTTATTTAGCCTTTTCTGTTTGTTTAACAATTGGTATCTATTTATCTATATCTATATCAATATCAATGTCAGGTGCACCCTTTAACTTATGGGAGGTCTCCTTATTAATTTGGTGTATTTTATTCTTTGGTACAATATATCTCAATCAAAAAGCAGGTAATAAGATATATCCTGAAGTTCTCAAAATTATCAATGTATTGTTAATAAATACAGCCATATTCAGTTTTATTTGGAAAACGTCTGATATTTCTGATTCTATTATTAATCTTGAGTTTGATTTACTCTTACTAAATATCACAATTAATATTGCAATAATCTATCTTTTTATGAAATTTAAAATAATCAAAATCAAGGCAACCAAAGTTATTTTCTTGATAATGACTATTATAATTGCACTTTACTGTGAAGAAATCTCAAGGATCTATTTAATGAAACATTTTATTCTTAATATTGCTGCATTCCTTTTTGTTGTTTCAATATTAAACTCTTTCAATATAAAACGTGCAAAAATAACTTATATTTATTGGACTTTGTTAGTTTTCTCAATTTCTACGTTTTTGATGGAATTCATTCCACTCCTATACAATATGTCGACTATTAATTATATAATTACTATTTTGTTTATTTGCGGTTTGCAATTGTCTTTAATATTCTATCTATTTGCCAATCAACCACAAAATTATGTAAAGGAAAATAATATAAAATCATCCATAATAAATCCTATCTGGAATTCTTCTGCTATCGCACACAAGATTTTTGCAATCTGGATGATATTTGAAACCTTTATTGTCTCTATTTTTATCGCTCAATTTTGGAATTATATATTTACAGATCTATTGCTATTTTATATTGATTTTACAAGAGTAGAAAGATTTTTCTTGTGGATTTCTATTATACCGATCGTTTTTTCATTCATGTTTTATCATTTAAATAAATATTTGCAAAAAAATGAAGTTTGGAAAGAGAAAAATTATTTAATTATTGGAAAACCAGAATTAGGAATTGTATTTAAACTCTTATCTGTAATATTTTTCAATATATCTTTGTTTTATCATCTATGGTATGTATTAAATATATATTCGAGCTTGCAAATAGCAGAATTTGGATCACTTCTTCTTAATTTTTCAATTAATTTGTTTATTCTTTATTTGTTTATTAGGAAAAATTTAATTTCAAGAAAATGGCAATTTTTAATTTCAATTGCACTATCCCTTTCTATCTCCGGAATGATTGAAGAATATTTAAGAGTATTTTCAAATATCAGCCCATTGATGAGCGTTGCTATATTTTTATCGATTTTATGTATCTTAAATACAAATAAAATTAATTTAACATCTTTAGTCTATAGCTATTGGACATTAATTTCTTTCTGTTTAACAATATACTTATACTCTTTTTCTTACTGGTTTGTAGGAGGGATTGAATCTACAATTACCTCGATTATATGGTTTAGTTTCTTATTTGGGATATTTAATACTTTAATATATTATTTTCTAGCAAATAGAAGTTTAGTTAAATTAGAAATCTTTCATAAATATAATCCTTATCTAAGAATAATGGAAAATTCAGATGATGGATTCGGATCAATAGATTTTATCAAAGATCAAAATAATAAATCCATTTCTAAGGATAAAAAATCTGCATTTTTATTATTATTCGGGCATCGTGATCAAATACAAGCAAAACAAATATACTCAATTTGGTTATTTATTGAAATCTTAATTTTAAGCATTTCAATTACCCATGGATGGGCTTATATATTTGAAAATGCAATTATAGAAAATTATATATTTATAAATATTTTTGTTCAGATTTTAATTAAAGCGGAATCAATCATTCTTTTAATAACAATCGGCTTAGTAAAAATATTCCAATATATTAAATCAAACAATTTATGGGTTGAAAATAAGAAATTTAAGAGAATCCTTGATATTTCATGGAATATTAATGGAATATGCTTATATATTTCCCTACCTATTACTTTAACAAGTTATTTACACTATATTTTCATTGTCATTGGTGGAAATTATTTAGAGATTGCCTTATTTGATATATTTAGTTTTACAATATTAGCTTTTGTTTGCATTTACTGGTTTGATTTAAAGAAAACAAAAATTTTGAAGGAGAAACTTGCATCATCTTTAACATTAGGGATAATAATTTTATTTATTGCGGATATTAGTGCTTTATGGTGTTATTACACAGAATTATATCCTATAGGAATTATAATTTTTGTTAGCTTACCTTATGTATTTAAAATTTTGAAGTTGGTTAAAGAAGATATTCTTGGAAAACTACTTTTTATTTCTAATTTAATCATTTCTATAGCAATAATGGTTCAGATTGATATACTATTATTCAATATATTTGAATGGATGTTTGCTCTTGTAATATCAATCCTGGTTCTTCATATTTTTATTGAATTGGAAAATCGATTGAAATTTCTATCTCCAATTGAGAAGATTATAAAAATTCTTAGAAAAATTACATGGGTCCTATTTTCAATAGGTTTGAGCACCTTAATTATATTTTATAATTTAGAGGAATTTACAATCATTCGCTTAATTATTGGGATTATTATCTTAACTGTAATGATGTTTTACGAGAATGATTTATTATTCAAAGAAAATGATAATAAATTATATTTCAAAATACAGGATATCTTAGGAATAATTTGTTATATTGAAATAATATCACTTCTCTCTGCAATACTTATTCCAATCAACCTTGCAATCGAAATTACTGAAACAACACCTATTATATTTATGAGGTTATTATTAATAACAGAACTTTTAGTAATTGCATTTACTCTTAATCTTATTGATAAGAAAAAACTTGATTTTATACCTGATAAGGTTAGAAAACCTTTGGATTTATCACTTTTCTTAAGTACTATAGTTTTAGGTGCTGTTGATATTGCTTTTTATATTGTCTTAAACATTGATTTATCTTCCACACCAATAGACCCTTCCTCTGGAACTCCTAATATCTTTTTAGGGCAAATAATGATTCCAGTATTAATCGTATCTCTAATCATTGGTTTAGTTTTATTTATAAAATTCAAGAATCGAAAGATTAATCAAATTATATATTTCGTTTTATTCATTGAGATATTCATATGCATTATCGGTTTCAATCAACCATTAATACTTATCCCAGCAACCATTATTGGACTTCTCTTGTTTCCTCTCATATTTTTCCTTGAAAAAATAGTTATTCTAATAAAATTAATAGGAAAATTGATAATGCGTTTATTACTCAAAATAAAGAATTTCTTTATTTTAATATGGAATAAAATTATTGCATTTTATTATAAACATAAGAGAATTGTATTTAGCGGATTGGGATTAATATTGGGAATTGTAAGCTTTTATATTCTTGAAAATGCATTTTTAAGTGGATTAATCTTTTTGATTGTGTTCTACCCAGTTTCACCAGAAAAGGAAGAAGATACTAAACCGAAAAATTTTGCATTAAAAATTCTTTACCGAACTTTAATCATGATTTGTTTAGTTGGTGCAGGAAGTGCCTTTATCCCAGCAGACCCATGGATCTATACATTATTTCTATTAGCATTCTTTGGATATGTAATTTGGGTTGTTAAACGAAGCGAAGAACTTTATAATCTTCCAATTTATTGGCGATTTATAAGTTCATTAGGAGCAATTATTGATTTTATAGTAACAGCAATTCTAATGGTACTCTATTTTCAAATAATTTAAATTCTGTAAAGTCAAATTCAAAATATGCAAATATTTCATGGTAAAATCATAACTTGCGATAAAAACAATAATGTATTCAGTTACTTAGTAGAAAATAAGGGTATTATAGAATATGTTGGAGATGAACTGCCTTCCCAATATTCAAATCATCATCTTGTAGAATTAAATGAAAGATCCTTAATCCCATCTTTTGGAGATGGCCATATTCATTTCTCAAATTGGGCTTTATTTGCAGCATCATTTTTTGATGTTCGTTCAGCCAAGAATTTCTCAGACATCGGTGATATGATCACAAATTATCTGAAAAATAATCCAAAATCAAAATTAGTTCTCTCATTCGGAATTTCGAAGCATAGTCTTGAAGAAAAAAGATTAATAACGAAAAATGAACTTGATAAATATTGTTCGGATAGACCTCTTGTAATTATTTGTTATGATGGTCATTCTTGTGTTGTAAATAGTAAATTGTTAGCATCTTTTCCTGAAAATGTTCGAAAATCGCATGGATTTAATGAAGATACAGGTCAATTATTCCATGAAGCATATTATACGGGCGTGGATTATGCAACTTCACTTGTTCCAACATTAACCCTTGTAAAAAGTATTATTAAAGGTTATGATCTACTTGCCGATAATGGAATAGGCATTATTCATCCTGTTGAAGGTATTGGATTTCCTATGGATATGGATGTAACTTTGGTTAGTTTAGTTGCAAAAGCAAGAAATAAGGAAAATAAATTCCAAACAAGGCTTTATTTCCAAACAATGGATATTAAAAAGGTTTTAAAACGAAAATTACCAAGAATTGGAGGTTGTTTCTCCGTTGCATTAGATGGCTGCTTTGGAGCATGTGATGCAGCGTTAAATGAGCCATATTCAAATGATCCGGCTAATAATGGAATTTTAGTCTACACTGACGAAGTTGTTAAGAAATTTGTGAAAGAAGCAAATACGGCAGGTTTACAGATACAAATGCATGTAATTGGTGATGCAGCAACGCATCAAGCAGTTATTGCATTAGAAGAAGCTCTTAAAGAATTTCCAAGAGAAGATCACCGACATACAATTATACATTCTTGCTTAATTTCTGACGATGATTTAAAAAAATGTGCAAAACTTGGAATTGGTATTACTCTTCAACCAGGATTTTTGGTTAGTCCCTTAGAACCAATTGAGTATTTGGAAGAAATTTTGGGACCTCAACGCGTAAAAGGGAATTCTCCACTACGAAAAATAATTGACTTGGGAATTCATCTTAGTGGAGGTTCAGATGGACCAGTTACTCATCCAGACCCAATAAATGCGATATATGGTGCATGTAATCATCCTTATGATCCGGAACAATCAACAACTATACAAGAAGCGCTTAAAATGAATACATATGAAATTGCATATACCAGCTTTGATGAAAAAGAACGAGGTAGTTTAGAGTCGGGAAAAATTGCAGATATGGTAATTCTTAATCAAAATCCTCTAGCTATGGATCCCAAAAATCTCCTTCAATTGAAAGTGGAACAATTATACCTCTCTGGAAACAAATACAAACCTGGAATGTCAATTTTAAAAATGTTGGGAAAGGGTCTTTTTCAAAGCAGTAAAGTGATCTAATTTTTTTTTCACATATATTTTTTAATCTAATTCAATTTTTTTGCTCAAATAGATCAAAGGCATGAATTTCAAATGGAATTTGCTCTCCTTGAAGATTATATACACCCAAAGTAGAGAAATTATAAGGTGCTCCGATTATTATATTTACAGGAAATTTCCGAAATGTATGTAAATCTGCCCTACTTGGTCTATTATTTGAGGTCGGATGTGAGTGACAAGATGCAATTAGAGTGTGATCGTGCCCCAATCGTGTTGGGAAAAAAATTGCTGAGATTACGGAGGATTCAGATCCTGGAGCGATGACATATTCTGCTAAAACACCATTTATTATTCGAAGCAAGCAAAATGTTTCTTTAGGAAAGGAAGTTCTGGCCATATAACTTATATCTTTAACAATTTTATCCAAGAAATGGACCTTTATTCCTGCAACCATTTCAATACTATATTTTAAAGCAGTTATGATTATTGATATTAAAGGAGGATTAGTTTTGTCCCAGTGTCGAAAAGTAGGTATATATGTTTCAGAATCAACCAAAATTCGTTGTATTTTTTTTGGGAGTGTCAATTTTGGCTTTTTTGGATACTTATTAAGATTAATTGATAACGAAGCTTTAGGAAAGATAGGTATTTTTAAATTATTTGAGTCAATCATCAATGTTTCTGGATATAATTCCAAAATTTTATCAATTTGAGATTTTTTTGTAAGCATTTTCATTCATCAACATATCTGAGCATAGTACTGTTTTGTATTTGCTCTTGTAATCTTTTTTTGGTTCTACAAAATGCACAAATTTCCATGTAAGTTCCCATTCCACATTCACTGCATGTTTTTTCGGCTTTTTTTTCTTCAGAAATTGTTCCAAATAAAGTAGGTTTTAATTTTTCTTTGAATTTCTTAACCATATAAAACATTGTTCCTCGCCGAAATTCTTCGATTTTAAGCAAGGATTGTTTGATATTTTGTGAAGGAGAATCAGTAGCATACTCACATTCAGTTGATAAATGAGCGATATTTGCATAATATGCATACATTACAATTTCTTGCTCATAAATGAAAAATAATGGCTTGATACGAGTAACCAGCCCTTTAACATCGGTTATTGTTGTGGGGCCTGCTCTACTCATTAATTCCATATCAACATTGAAAAAATTTCCCATTAATTGAGTAGCCTCATCAGTTAAATTATGACCCGTTGCGACTTTTGTAAAATTGCCAAGCACTGCAAATTTATTGATAAAATATCTCTTGAATAAGCCACAATAGGAACATTCTCCCCTAAACCTTCCACTTTTTTTTCTATGTTTCCCCCCTCTTTGTAGTAACCCTAGTTTATGAACCGTGTCGATATCAAAATCAATTTCATTTCTAATATCTATCTTATTGAAGGGGATTTCTAATCTACCACAGAGATCTTTAGCAACTTTATATGAATCACGGGAATAGTTTTTTGGATCAATTCCTACGTTGATATATAATGCTTCAATTTGGATATCTTTGTTGTAAATTTCATGAAGAATTGTTAAAAGTGTTTGAGAATCTTTTCCACCACTCAAAGCCACAAGAACCTTATCATCAGCTGTAATTAGATTATATTGTTTAATAGTTTTCTTTACGCGATCATGAATATAACTAATGAAATGGATCTTACAGAGGGGCATTTTATTTAATGGGATCAATATTACTGCTGGTTGCGAGCAGAATTTACAATTTTTCATGCAATATTCAAAATAATTATTAAACATTGAAATTTTTTTTCTTTGACAATAAATATGAATGAAAAATTTTTTGAAGCAAATAAAAAACGCTGGGACGAAGTTGTTAAAATTCACGCCAAATCTAAATTTTACGACTTAAAAGGATTTAAATCGGGGAAAACATCTTTATTACCTATCGAAGTTGAAGAGTTAGGGGCTGTAAATGGTAAATCACTTTTACATTTGCAATGCCATTTTGGTCTTGATACACTTTCCTGGGCGCGTTTAGGAGCTAAAGTCACTGGAATAGATTTTTCTGAAAAAGCAATAATAAAGGCCAAAGAACTAAGTAAAGAACTTGATATTCCCGCCAATTTTATTCAAACTAATATATATGATATTCCAAAAAAAATATCCGAGCAATTTGATATTGTTTTCACATCATATGGTGTTCTTTGCTGGCTTCCCAACTTAGAAAAATGGGCTGAAATCATCTATTTATGCTTAAAACCTGGTGGAGTTTTCTATATTGTTGAATCTCATCCATTTACCGATATGATTGATTATGAAATAAAGGATAATCTTGTTTTAAAGTATCCCTATACATCAAAAGATGGAGAACCGTTAAAATATGAAGAAGACGGAACATATACAGATGTGGAAGGTGAAGGGACAATTTTAGAAAATAAAACTGGCTATGAGTGGCCGCATAGCATTTCTGAAATTGTAAATTCCTTAATAAGTGCAGGGCTTCAAATCGAATATCTACACGAATTTCCATATGGATTTTTTTCGAAACATCCAGATATGAAGAAAGACAATGATGGTTTTTGGCGTTTTCAAACTCTGAAACAAGAAATACCATTAATAATTTCAATTAAAGCACGGAAACCGAAATAAATTTAATCTTTTTCGTTTTCTTCTATTTGAATTACATCAAGTTCGACACATAGCATTGGATAACCATATATTTTTGAAAGAGAAGGAATGGTTCTCCCATTATCTCCATGGATCAACTCTTTTATATAAGTTCCACCTTGAGAATTTATTTTGAAAAAGCCATGTCTTGAATCAACATATTTGCCTGTAATTGAATAAATTTTCTTCTTTCGAGTTTTATCAGAACGTCTATGGACAACTCTAAGAGGTGTGCGTTGATTAATTATCGTTTCATTTAGAATTTCTTTAGCTTTTTGTAATTTTTCTTTAAATTCAATTTCAGAGATTGGCTGTGCGAAATATACTAGTGCATTATAGTTCTTCCTTAAAAATTCAGAATTTTTTTTTATTTCTACAATATCTTTTTTTGTTGTTGGTAAAAGTGAGTCTACAAAGATTTTAGTTTTATTTTTCTCATTTAAAATTTGAGCAACTTCTATTAGATCTACATTTCTAATTTTTGGATTTCTAATTTCAATAATGAATGAACGCCCCGATCCTAAACAGCGAGCATCAATATCTTCTCTGCCCGCTCCATGAAAAAGTGCTAATTCTCCTTTGGTTGCCTTGATAAATTCGTTTCCAATTAAATCATGAATTGAACTTGGATATTTGTCGCCAGTTCCTCCACATTCGGTACAAATTTTCTTAGTGAATTTATTGAATCCTTTACCACGACATTCAAAACAATGCCAATGAGTTTGTGGTAAATCCCTTACCCATTTTTTATACCGTCCTCTAAAATATAATGGTAACGATCGAAGATTTATATCAATTTTTTCTTTTTTTTCTAAATTAATTGTTATCATTAGTCCAGGTTGTTCAAATTTTGGTTGTTTTTTCCATAATTCTTGTAATTTTTTACCAATCAGACGATTTAAATTAGCTTTAAACGATTCACCATTTTTCAAATTAAATTTTGCTCGCAATTCGTCTTCTTTATCTGCTTGGGCTGCGTTCAGGTGAGTTCCTATTAAAAAGTCAGGAAATTCATAATCTCTAGCCTTCAAATCAATTGATTTACATATTTCGTTAATTTTATTAGGTAAAAGGAAATTATCGCATAATTGGCATCTAAATTCATTTTGTTCTGGAAAATTTGATATTGTTGAGAATAAAAATTCCTTTTCTTTAAATTGCTCGAATATCTTTTTTGCAGGGAAAAAATCAGCTTTTCTAACTAATAAGTCTAAAATTTCAATCGGATTTTGGTCATATAATGTAAACCTTTCTTGATAAGTAGTTTTTACCAATAATAAATGACATTCCATTGTAATACCCAATAAGATTGCATGGGCGCGCTCTAAATTTGAAGTAGCTGTCCCTAAATACGAAAATTGACGCCCGAGACATTCATTGCATAAGTAATAATATTTGAGAATTTCGATTGTTTTTTGATAGATAGATGGAGAGACATTTTTAAAATTGATTGGTAATTCTTCTTCTTCCATATCATCAGAATCGGATTTATTTTCCACAATTATATAAATAAGAAATATTGGAAAAATTTTGCTATTGTTATATAAGTTAGAAATAATTGATGATAAATATGCTCACAAGCAACGAAATGGAAAGGTATCAAAGTCAACTCCTAATCATTGGAAAAAATGGCCAAGAATTACTCAAACAAAAAAAAGTGCTGCAAGTTGGTGCAGGAGGGCTGGGATCCCCGCTATCTTTCTATCTTGTATCATCTGGAATTGGTGAATTAATTTTATTTGAAAATGATTTTCTCTCCCTATCCAATTTAGGGCGTCAAATTCTCTATAAAACAGAAGAAGTCAATCAATCAAAAGCTGTTCTCGCTAAATCTGTTCTTAATAAATTAAATCCAAATACAAAAATAACTCTAATTAAAGAACGTTTTACGGAAGAAAGTGGAGAAAATTATCTTAAAAACACGCAAATTGATTATATTGTTGATGCTTCTGATAATTTTGAAACAAAATTTCTTATTAACGATTTAGGGATAAAATTTAATATTCCCTTCACGATCGCAGGGATTCAAGGATTTGATGGACAATTAATCTCAGTAGATCCTCATGAAACAGCGTGTTATCGATGCATTTTTGGAGATATACCTAATACTGATAAATCAAAGCCAATTCCTATTATGTCTCCTACTTGTGGTGTCGTAGGTTCTCTTGAAGCAAATGAGGTTCTTAAAGGTCTTCTTAAACGAGGAAAAAGGATAACAAATAATTTATTAATGATTAGCTTGGATTCGGGAGATTTTACACTTATTCCAATTAAAAAAAATCCAAAATGTGTATGCCAACTTAAGCATTGATATTAATCCTTGTCCAAAGAATGAGGTTCATTCAAGGTTTTTTCATCAATATCAATAACGGTACTTTTATCGATATCATCAGGGTACATTTTTTTTAATTTATCAAGATTAGCAAAATTTTCACCAGTTTCGTCGGGTTCAATTTCAAGATAAAATGCACCTTGGTAATCGCATTCACGACATTGATACATTTCGGTAATTGTCCACCCCATATTATGAGCTCTATATAATGAGGGTTTTTCGCATTTGGGGCAAATTTTTATTGATGAAGTTTTTTTCTTTCTTAATTTCTTCCAAAACGGCATACTAAATTCAATAAACTTTCTTTATAAAAAAAATTTCCTTACAAAAGGAATTTAAGTTTTTAAACTTAATTTTTTAAATGTGACCGAAATTCAAGCATTACTCAAACAACTAGATGGCGATGATGACACCCGACTTCTAACGATTAAAAGGTTAGGAATGATGTATGATCCCAATTTAGTTGATCATCTTATGAAATATCTTTTAGATAAAAACGGTAAGATTCGAGAAGCCACAATTTTAACTTTAAGTGCTTTGGGAGAAATCGATACAATAATAGATCCAATTATTAATTGCTTGGGTGATGAAGTAAAAGACGTTCAATTGGCTGCAATAAAAACTCTTGGAGAATTTCGTTCAATCAGAGGAACAAAACCATTAATTAAAATGCTAAATGATGCTGATAATAATATTAGAGTCGCAACTGTAACCGCACTAGGATTGATTGAAGATAAAAATAGCTTATTCCCCTTAATTGATGCACTAGAAGATAGAGATGAAGAAGTAAAGATAAATTCAATAATGGCATTAGGTCAAATTGGAGATCAACGTGCAATCGACCCAATCATCGAACGTTTAAAAGATAGTTTTCCAGTACAACAAATGGCGATTTTAACATTAGGAAAATTTGGGGATAAAAAGATTATTTCACCTTTAAAAAAACTCTTATCTTCCCCAAATCCAAAAATCAGGCAATACACTATAATATCCCTAGGATCTTTGAAAAGTTCAGAAATAATAGAACCTGCGATAAAACTTCTTGATGATGAAGATCCATCGGTCCAACGTGCTGCAGCAACATCGTTGATGGGAATGCGAGATCAACATATTGTAATATCATTTATTACTCGTTTGAAGGATCCTAATAAGGAAATCCGTCAAACTGCTTGTAAGGCTTTAGGGAGTCTGGGAGATGAGTCTGCAGTTAAAGTTTTAATAGAAATTTTAAAAGATAATGAAGAAGAAGTTCGGGAGCAAGCTGCTCATTCCTTAGGTCTATTAGGTGATTCAACTGCAACAAAACCACTAATAAGTCAGCTTAAAAAAGACAAAGATCCCAAAGTTCGTGCAACTATAGCATTAGCACTAGGAAAAATAGAAGGGCAGACCACTCATGGAGGAATAACCAAGAAATTTATTGCCTCATCTGCAATTAGACCATTATCAAAAGCTTTATCTGATAAAGATTTAAAGGTTCGTTCCAATTCGGCAGAATCATTAGCAAAGATTGCAATATCAGGGGGTTCGTTTAAAAAAGCGCAATCTTATTATGAAAAAGCAGCTACAGAGACTTTAACTTGGGACTACCATCAAAGTATTTATCAAGCATGCGCAATTGGTTGTGGTTTAATTGATTCTATTTCAAAGGGCGAATACAAAGATTACACTTCCGAATTTGATTCGATTTATGAGAACTTAGAATTATCCGCAAAAATGATTGGAAATCAAACATTTCTTTCTTATAACTATTGGAAATTACTGCAAGTTTTTAATTCTATTTTTCTAAGCAAAACAAAGGAGCAATTCATACAATATTACAGGGATTTTGGATTACAATTATTGCTATTAGCTAAAAAATTACCTGAAGAGAGTCGAGAAATATTAAACGAGTCCCAAGATAAATTAAATGAGAAATTTACTATGATTGATAAACGAGGGTTAGCTCTAGACCAATCCATTGCTGAAATGGAGAAATTAAAGGAAGAAGTGAATGAGATTGCCAATAAAATCTTACAATTAGAGCCTTTAGAATTACGTATGGAAGAAAAAACAAAAAAATCAGTTAAAGTTATTGAAAGTTTAATTTCCTCAGTGGATGATATAAGTAGTGACATTGAACCTGCAATGAATGATAGTTCTGTTACAATCAGGATTTCATCAAAGAAAGAAAGGAATTTTAATTTAGAAGAAGTTGATTTTGGAACCAAAATTAAATTAGATCAAAATGAGCCCGCTCCCATAGCCTTAATACAATTGCAAAAAGGGATTAAAAGAGAAAGTTTTATTGAAGAACCAAGAGATTTATGGGAGAAATATATTAAGAGATATTACGATTACAATATATATAGACATTCCAGGATACTTCAATTTACAAACGAATCTATTCAAATGCGTGCAAAACCCAAAATTATTGGATATCTTGATGATACAATATATGAAAATCAAAAATTAGTTATTTTTCCAGAAAATACTGTTCCATATTCTTATTTAGATAAATTGCAACAATTTGCTGATCGATTTAATTTCTTTATAATTGCGGGTATCGAATCTATGGCTGAAAAAGGGTCATATTTTAATCGCGCTTATCTTATTGGGCCATTATTGGATAAATTCACCTTTCAACAAAAAAATTCTCAAACAATTCTTCCTCCTTCGGAGAAGTTTATCGGAGAATGGAAAGAGAACATTGAACCTACAATTCCTCCCATATTTAAATTATTCAATTCCCCCTTTGGGAAATTTTCCATTCTTATAGGGCAAGATATTGTCGAATATTTACAATATTTACCATTTATATTCCGTGAGAAAAGTTTGGATTTTGCAATACTCCTAAATAATGGATATTTACATGATTCAACTCTAAAAGATATTCAAAATCTTGCAAATGAGACTAGTAAACCTGTATTTTTAGTAAACACGGGTCAATTTGGTGGAACTGGAGTTTATTTACCAAATCAAACTATAGATTCTATTTTACAAAATGAATTTACTGAAGGTATTTGCTCATATAATTTAAAAATTCCAAAAAATGATGATGATCTTGAGTTATTGTGAAATTAGCAATGAATGAAGAGCTAGATTTCAAATTAAAAAATATACCAGACCTGCCCGGAGTTTATCTTTTTAAAGATAATGAAAAAATTTTATATATAGGGAAAGCAAAATCTCTTAAAAAAAGGGTAGTATCATACTGGAAGGATCGTAATCCGAAAGAAGATCCAATTTATAATAATAAAATAATAAAATTAGTCAGTTTAATACATGACATTGATCTGTTTATAGTAGAAAATGAAGCAGAAGCTCTAATTTTGGAGAATGAATTAATTAAAAAACATCAACCTCGTTTCAATGCTTTAGCAAAAGATGATAAGTCGTATCCTTGGGTTAGGATTACTAATGAAAAATTCCCTAGAGTTACCATAATTCGCGATCCTGAACGACACGGAACGCAACATAAATACATTGGACCATTTGTTGACACAGGCGATCTTAAACGCTTGATTAAATTTGTTCGTAAAATTTTTCCTTATTGTACCTGTAAAAATAATTCAACTCGTAATAAAAGAACACGCCCTTGTATATATTACCAAATTAACTTATGTCCCGCTCCGTGTTGTAAAAAAGTTGATCAAAAAGAATACATGGAGAATATTAATAGGATCGAACAAATGTTAATAGGAAATATTGAGTCTATTCAAAAATCTCTACAAACTAAAATGGATGATGCTTCAAATAAATTAAATTTTGAAGAAGCAGCTGTTTGGCGCGATCGACTCAATGCATTAGAAATTTTTACTGTTGAGCAATCAATAATTTCTTATGATCTTGACTATATTGAGAAAAAAGGACATGATATTAAAGATATTACTAAACCAGTGTGGAAAGATTTTGATATAGTTGCAGGTTTTTATTCCAAAGAGAGAGCAGGAATTATCATTCTTCATGTAAGACACGGGAGGTTAATTGGAAAAACCCCGTATGTAATAAACCTTGGTGAAAAAATAGTAACAAAGTCAAATTATTTTTTATCACTATTTAAGCAGCATTATTTGCGCCCAGAAATTCCAATACCTAATGAAATAATTTCAAAAAATGAAATCCCACAAGATGTAATTGAAGGTTTATCTACATATTTTTCTAAAAAAAAAAATTCAAAAGTAGTCGTTTTTCGTAAACCCTCTGAAAACGATAAAACAGCTGGACTTCAAAGGATTGCCAGGAAAAATATCGAATTATTAGTAAACCAAAAGGATCAATTTGATGTACATAAAGGGATCATCAAAGGTCTCAAAAATCTAAAAGAAATATTAAATTTAGATGAAATTCCATTAATTATTGAGGCGTTCGATATGTCTCATACTCAAGGAACTGATTATGTTGGATCGATGGTCTGTTTTGTAGAAGGAAAACCCAGCAAAAGCCATTATCGAAGATATAAAGTTAAAAATACTCAAAAACCAGATGATATCGCAGCAATGAAAGAAGTAATGACCAGAAGATATACACGCGCAATCAAAGATGATAATTTTCCAGATTTAATCGTAGTTGATGGTGGGAAAGGGCAATTAAATATGGCGCATAAACTTTTAAAGAATCTTGGAATTGAAGAAATTCCGCACATAGGTTTGAGTAAACCTAAAGGAAGGAGTGAAATAAATCAACCCCCAAAAATAATAATTCCAGAGCAACAAGGTTTTATTGAACTTCCGTTAAAATCTGAATCCCTTCATATTTTGCAAGCACTCAGAGATGAATCTCATAGGTTTGCGATTAATTATCATCGATTACTACGCAAAAAGCGTCAGAAAAAATCCGAGCTTGATGATATTACTGGAATTGGACCCGCTAGAAAAAGGAAATTACTTACATTTTTTGGATCTGTCAAGGAAATTAAAAAAGCTTCAGAAGAACAAATAGCTGACGTTGCTGGATCATCACTTGCAAAGAAAATTTTCGATCATTTTAAACAAAAAAGCGAAAAAATTAGTCGAAAAAAGAAAACTAGTCGGAAAAAGGCAATTTTATCGTTTTCAAAGCAAATTAAATGAAATTAATTAATGTTCATGTTCACTTCTAAGCTTGGCTATTTGTTTTGTCGTAAAATTCTTAGATTCCCCTCGTTTAACATGATTTAAACAAAATATTGCAACTATTTCCCATACAATGATATAAGGGAAAAGCATTACGTACTGGGCACCTTCTTCACAACCAGTAAGAAGTTTATACAAACTGAATACACTTCCAGCAATTAACGGGCTTAAAGTTGCACTTAGCTGACTAAATAGATAATAAACTCCAGTATATGCTCCAATTTTACCTTTTGGCGCCATTTGCCATATAATAACAATAGAATTTATAATTACAAATCCATAAAAAATTCCCATAAATCCCATTAAAATTCTTATTAATATTAAATCTTTTAAGATCAACATTATAGAAGAGCAAAAACTAAGACCTAATAAGCCAATAAATATTGTACGTTTTCTACCAAATTTTTCTGCAATTTTACCTGCTGGAATTGCAGTGATGATCATTACAATAGGTGCGATAATTATTACAGAACTTGCTTCCCCTTCTTTTAAACCCAAAAAACTCGTTGCATATAAGCTATAGTAAGTTTCTAATGCGTTTTGACTCAAAAATGATGTAAATATAGTAATAAGCATAAATAATGTGCTTTTATCACTTTCTTTAAAAATTATCTTTAAACTTTCATAAGGTTTTTCCTTTTTCTCGGTATTAATCTCTTGTTCCCCTAAATATTCCAAGGTAATTGGATCAATTGCAATGCTCTGTCTTCCAATTTTTAAAAAATTCTCTCCTGTTGGAGTTTCTTTTACAGTTAATAGAAAAAATAGTAATGCAATTGCAGTTACAATACTTACAAGATAAAATCCTAAAGTTCTGGATAAATCTCTTTGATAATGTATTTGTGTATCATAAAATAGTCCCGTAATAATAGGGAATGCCAGACCAATTACCATTGAAATTGCCCCTAAAGTATTAATAATTGCATTACCTGTAGATCTTACTTCAGGATCTGTCAAATCTGGCAAAATCGAAATACTTGCGCTACGAAAAAATGCCATTGAAAAATTAAACCAAATAATTATGGAAATTAATCCCACAAAAGGTCCAATTCCACGTGAACCAGAGATTATTCCTATTAAAGAAAAAGAAATTAATGCGCTTATACATCCAATCATGATAAATGGCGTTCTTTTTCCTAGTTTTGATTTAGTACGATCAGATATCGCCCCAAAATATGGAATCATAAGTACAGCAATTATATTATCAAGAACCATTATAATTCCGACATATAAATCCAGAAAATGTCCAACATCTATCTCTATAAAGAATTCCTTTAGCAGTATTGGCATCATAAAGTTATAATAAGCCCAAAATATTGAAGAAGTCATAAAAGCAAGGCCAATAAGAAAAGTTCTTCCATATTTTAATTTTCCAGGAGTGTTAGGTGACATTCGTGGCTTATAAGAAGAATTTAATTTCTTGTTGACTCTTAATGTTGGGGGCATTTTTTAAAATAGAATCTAATAATATTATTAAAATTGATCAAAATCTTCAACTAAAAAATAAATAATATTTTGTTATTGTACTGAAAAATCTTTATATACTTCTTTGATGAATTTTATACGATGTCAGAACCAACTTTTAATAATGAAAATCGCGGACAATATCAACCACGAATGAAGCCTAATGTTCCAGGAAAATTGAAATATGGAAGAACTTTCTTAATTGGATTAGCCTTCGTGACATGTTCTATCTTTTGGGAGTATTATAATTTCACGATGCCTCTTCTACTAAAAGAATTTTATACTGATATGGGAATTTCAACAAGTGATACTTTAATTGGACTTGTTATGGTTTTAGATAATATTGTTGCAATATTCATGCTCCCATACTTTGGAGCTCTTTCTGATCGAACAAAATCAAAGTTTGGAAAGCGTTCACCTTTTTTGATCATTGGAGTTTCATCGGCGATTGTCGCTTTTTCAGTAGCAGGTTTTATTTCAGGTTCGCGCGGAGTTGGAGTTTTTGTAGGTTTAATTGCAGTAATTATGTGGTTTAATATCTCAATGGCTTTTTATCGATCTGCTGCTGTATCTCTAATGCCAGATCTTACAGATCCGGAAGTTAGACCAACTGGAAACGCAATAATTAATTTAATGGGTGCAGTTTCAATGATAATCGGTTTAGGTATTCGACCAATTACTTCTATGATGTTTCCTGGCAATAATAATATGGGTCGATCAGCCGGATTTTATATTGTAAGTTTTATTACAGCATTAGTTTTATTAATATATTTATTGACTGTTAAGGAAACCCCAACTGGTAAAAAATTCTTAGAAATTGCGAAATATAACATAGCGATTGATCCTGTAACACTTGAATATATCGGAGAACAAGAAGTAGAGAAAAAGGAACCACTATTAGCTGGAATAAAGAAGATTTTTACTGATAAAGATAAGAGCACTTTATATATGTTGTTGGTGGTCTTCTCATGGTTTTTCGGTTTTAATGCACTGAGAACTTTTTACAGTCTTTTTGCTACCAATTCACTAGGAATGGAAGAAGGGGATGCAAGTATGATATTAATGCTTTCACCTGCGGTTATGATCCTCTTTGCTGTTTTTGCAGGTAAAATTGCTCAAAAATTTGGTAGAAAACGAACAATCTTTATTGGATTAATTGGACTCTCAGCTTGTTTGGCGTTTATGCCCTTTTTAAAAGGTCAAATTTATCTTATGATTCTTTTTGGGACAATAGGAATCTTCTACGGAATGATTAACATTAATACTATTGTAATTTTATGGGAAAAAGCACCTAAAGGCATGATCGGAGCTCTAACTGGGGCATATTATCTGGCTAGTCAATTATCAGATACTTTGAGTCCAGTTTTTGCAGGAGGTATCTTTGATTTATATAAAATAATTTCAGGTTGTGCTGAAGGGAAACAATACGATATATTGTTCTATTATGCAATTTTCTTTGAATTATTGGCAATGTTCTTCCTATCTCGTGTGAAAGGTGGAGAAGCACCTGGCTTTGAAGAGAAACCCATTGAAGAAAATTAAGAATATTCAATTCAAAAAAATTAAATTTTTTCTCTTTTTTTTTAAACCTCCTTTGTAATTGAAAAAAATCTTATACGAATTTGTAATTTAAAATAATTATGAATCTATTTGAAAGAACAAAAATATTTTTAGAAAAGTATGATATTGATGGATGGCTAGTAATTTGCAATGAAGGAAACGATATTCATGCCCAATATTTATTAGATGTTGAAGCGCATATACTCCATTTCGTATTTATATCTCGAAATGAAAAAGATCATGTCGTTTCATGTGTTATGGAAGAACCAATGATTAGAAAAGCTTTGGAACGTCATGGAATTGAAGCAGAAGTTTCATCCTACAAATCATTCAAAGACATTGGTTCTATTTTAGCAAATCTATTAAAAGATAAGAAAATTGCTCTAGATTTTGGGGAAAATGTTTTATCTCCTAATGGAACAGGTTATGCTGAATTCCTTCCGGTCGGAATTTATAATGCCCTACAAAAATATTCACCCACAACAAAATTTGTGTCTGCTGCTCCTATAATTTATGATTTACGGAGTGTGAAATCATCTCAAGATATTGAAGATTTAAAACATGCCACAAAAGCAACAATTGAAATCCTGGAAGATATCCCAAATTGGGTAAAAATTGGAATGACTGAAAAAGAGATCAAGGCTAAACTCGAATATGAATATCTGAAGATTGGCTCACTTTCGTTCCCTGCAATTGTAGCAAATAATGAAAATTCGGCTGACCCTCATCACAACTGTTCTGATAAAAAATTGGAAAAAGGGGTCTTATTAATTGATTCTGGAGTAAAAACTCGTCGAATATGTTCAGATATTACTTGGACATATTGGGTTGGGGGAAATCCTCCTGAAGATTTCCTTCAAGCATATGATGCACTATATTATTCCAAAGAAGTATCATATAAATATATTAAAGCTGGGGCACCCGTTAACATGTCTGCTATTAAATGTCGAGAAGCTTTACAAGAACGAGGGTATGATACAGATAAATTATATTTTCATGGGCTTGGCCATGCAATTGGATTTGTAGTTCATGACGTTGGTCCAGGTATCTCTTCGAAAACGGATCCTAAACATACTTTTGTAGAAAACATGATTTATTCAAATGAGCCGGGATTATATTGGCCAGAAAAATGGGGGATTCGTTTGGAAGATGATTTAGTTGTTGGAAAGGATGGTCATGGTCCTATTGTTGTTACTTATAACCCGAAGGACCCCCTGCTAATTTAATCAAATTCTCATATTCCTCTATTATTAAATTGTATTTTTTTATATCTTCTTCTTTTTTTGTGTTTTTAATTAATTCATTTGTTAGATTTATTTTTTTACTTAAAATTCCTTCAATTTTTTCTCGGGTTATATCATTAGTTTCCAAAACTTCCAAGATTTCATTATATATCTTTGCTTTTATTAAATACTCATCATATAATTGTTTGGATAAGTGAGATACTAAATTTGGATTATAAAATTCAATTTTTCTTTCAATTTTCATTTTTAAATCTGTAATGTAAAAAGAATCTCTAATATTCATAACATTATTTTGTATTACGAAAATTTAAGTTATATTAATATCAGCTGCATCAATTTAATTTAAATTAGCAATAAATCTGCAATGTTCTTCTCCATGAGCAATGCATTTCGTTTCCCTTACTTGAATTGAATCTAAATTGAAACTTTTCTCGATATACCCTTCAATAAATCCTTCGAGAAATTTACTTGAAAATTCAGGAGTTTTTATACCACGGCATATTGGGCACATTGGAATGTTTATTTGGAGTTCTTGTTCATTTGAACTTGATACATTATTTATTGAAAATAAACTAAGTTCCTTTCGGATTTGTTTCTTTAGTGATTTAAATGACGATTGGGTTTCTGCTCGCGCAATTCCTGTCTCTTTCCCAATAAATTTAAGATATTTTGATTCAAATTTAGATTGAAATTTCCTTACTACACTTATTACATTTTTTGGAAAGTCTTTTTCAATGAAATACTTTGAAAACTCTGTATAGACGATTTTTTCAATTTTTTCCCTAAAATCTTCAAATATTGAAATTTTACCACTCCAATTTGTAATCTTTTCTGAATATTCTTTTAAGAAATCTTCTCTAATTCTTTTAAGTGAAATCTCTATAAATCCACTATGTGGATCATCGTCAACCAATCCAACAAATATAATATTTTTATAGGTAGTAATCAGCACCCTTAATTCCCCAGTTTGAAAATGTTTAATATCTCCAATTTCCAGCTCTGATGTAAACATGGAGAGAGCCGAAATCAAACCTGAAAATAAATTTCCGTTTATTTTATATTTTTTTTTTGTAAAGGAATGTCTTAATAGAAGTAATGATGACCCTTCTTGAATTATGAAAATCTCGTTTAACATCTACATTCACATATTCCTTTATATATTTGTAATTTAATTGTGCATATTAAAAAATGAGTTTAAAATATAAAAAAATTATGAATCTGTGTTTTTTACATCTTCTCCCAATAAGAATTTTGTGAAGCTGAAAAGGATCATCAAGGAAATTGCAAAAAACAATAAGCCAACAATTTGAAAAATTGCCACTATTGATTTATATATTTGATAATAAATCTTTTCTATCCAATAAAATTCAGTTAAGAAATCCATGATTACCGAAAGAGTTCCAAGAATAATCCCTATAATTAAAACCAAGAATCCTTTAGATGCAAATATTTTATTATTTTTTTTTGCATAAAATACCATGAACAAAACAAATAGAAAAGCAATTACTGCAAATCCTTCTAAAATGGCATCAGTGATATCTATTTCATCAATTGGGGTAAAAATTTGCATAATCATCTTATTTACCCTCCCAGATTTTAATACCATAAAGTGCGATTCGGTAGAATGCATACCCGATTATAAACAACCCGATAAAAGCAAATATTGCATCAAGATAATCAAAAATGGTATAAGCAAGCGTAGTTTCATCATTGATATCTTTTTTTGTTACCCAAGTATCTAATAAATCAAAAACAAAATGAGCTGTGAATACCCCAAAACCGAGAATCATTTCATTAAAACCCTTTCGAGTCAATTTGGGGTAGTTCAATTTTAAATATATAATTATAATAATAACTGATAAAGCTGCCAGTATTGTAATGAATTCAATAGTAATCGTTCCCAATTCATCGTTGATTCTCAATTGTTCTATTGAATCCCATTCCATATCTAGTTATCAACCCAAGTCAATAAATAATTATTGATTTAATAAAAAATTTAGAATAAGGAATTACTCAATTTTTTTTTGTCTTTGGCTCAACCAAATAAAAATTGGGGCAATTATCCAAATTGTTCGCCCCAAAATACCTGTATACGCATTATATATGTTCGGAACTCCCAAAACAATTGCAAAATAAATGATTCCAATCGGGATTAAAGAAATTCCAACTATAAGATAATTCATTCGCTTTTTTAGATCTAGGTCTTCCATTTTTGTTTTTACAAGTTTTATAAGGGATACAACGGATATAATATACAATAAAAGCGGAAACATCATCAGAATTGCAGTTATGGGGCCGATATTTGGGGAAACAACAACTGAGTCTGCAGTTTCCCATTCGTTCGAGGGTAGTGGATTGCCATTACCATCATAAACTGCCAAATTGTCTGTAATTGCAAGCAGAATAGCAATTACAAGAAATATTGAGAAGATTAAAATTATTTTTCTCTTATTTATTCCTTTATATCCCACGATAATTATTCGAGTTGAAAAATACATGAGAAAAGCAAATAAAGTTGCTGCAATCATTTGTAAATCTCGAAATCTATTGGCAACAAAAAGCCAAGTTACACTATTTGCACCATTACTCCACATTACTATATCAGAAAGTGTATATAATGTCCAAGTTAGAAAAGCGTAACAATAGATTTTGTTCAATATGTAGTCTTTCGACCTATATATTTTAATTGCCAGATAAACAAACATCAAAATTTCAATTACCTTGGGAATTAGTAAAATGTACTCGATAGGATCATAATTGACCATGATAATATCATATTGATTTTTATCACTTAAATTGTTGATAAAAATTGGACTACGCATTTTTAATAAAACGGTTGTCATTAATTTAGAATATAAGTGATTAAAGCATGTCAAAAAACACTAATTTAGAAGCTATTAAAAAACACTCATCCAATTTGAATAAAATTCTATTGATTTTAACGATAATCTTGACCTCTATATTTTGGGTTTTTGCATTTTATGCGCCTATCGAATTTTCACCAGGAGAATATCAAATCATCAAAGATGATTCCTCTTATCTAAATATAACCAATATTAAATTGAATTATAATGCTGATGTTGCTTCAGTTAAAATAAAATTTGAAGATGATATTCAATTTCTTCTTAATTCTAACTGGAAACAAGTTACTTCTCCATCTTTTCAATATGATCCTATTGAGATTAATTTTCAAGAAAATTTCTTAGATAATAATACTCTCGAAATCAATGTTACAAGCTCAGGCGAAGGTTTTTATGATTCTGACTGGAGTTTATTCTATGATTTTGAAATTATAATTGATAATTCCTACTTAATTGATTTTAATTCTGATGTTTCCTCTTCTAGGATTGATATTGAAGCTTCTAATACTGATTTTGGTAATTTTAGTATGAATAGTGAAAGTGGCAGTATAGATGCAGTTTTTCACGATGTCTATATTGAATCGCCAGTTAATATTTTCATATTATCTGGATCAACTGATTTTTATATTTATGATAGCAATTTAACTTCGGAATTCAATTTTGAAGGAGATTCTGGAGTGCTAGGTTTTATTGCATATGATTCAGTTTTTGCCGATATCAATATGCAAACTTCATCCGGTTCTATTGAATTAGATTTTGGTATTTCCACAATTCAAAATATTGATTTAACCTGTTCATCAGGATATATTGAATTACAAATGCTAGAAATCATATTAACCGGTGATGTTTCAATTTCAAGTACATCTGGTTCAGTGGACTGTGAGTATAATGAGGTCTCATTTTCTTCAGATAGAATATTTGATATAAAGAGCGATTCTGGATATGTTGAATTTTCATGGGATCAAGGAATAATTATGGATTCTTCAGCTATTATCTACATTGAAACGAATTCGGGCGCGATTGATGTTGAAATATCTACTTTAGAAGAAAATCTTGACTTAGATAGGTTCATTTTGTATGTATCTTCTGATA
>JAUWOE010000163.1 GCA_030612265.1 Promethearchaeum sp. | reverse complement strand
GGCAAAAATTCTATCGATGGGTTGGGCAAGTGTAGATCCGAGTGTTATGGGTCGCGGACCTGTGCCTTCAACAGAATATGCATTGAAGAAAGCCGGATTGAAGGTCGAGGATATAGATTATTGGGAAGTTAATGAAGCTTTTGCAGTTGTTGTGTTAAATTATATCGATCATTTTAAGATGCCCGAAGACACGGTAAATATTAAGGGTGGGGCAATTGCTATCGGTCATCCTTTAGCAGCAAGTGGGACAAGATTACCTGGGACTCTATCGAGGATACTTAAAGAGAAAAAGGCTAAATACGGTGTAGCGGCCTTGTGTTGCGGGTCGGGACAAGGAGTCACCCTAGTAATCGAAAATACTGAAGTTTAATAATCGAGGATATTATAATAATCGATAAAATTGAAGTTTAAAGTTTTTTCCTTTTTTTCATCTTGATTTTTCATTAATCGAATCTTTAAAAGTAATTCCATGATCTTGAGCAATAGATTTAAGATAAGGCGTTAATTTTTTTCTCACTTGTTCTGTATAATCGTCAGTTTCAGGATTTGAGGATATATCATCAATTAATGAAGCTTTATGAATTGCGAAATATATCAAAAATTAAATCCAAACACATTGCTAAATTTGCTGCTAATTATTGATTCATTGAATTGGAATTTTTTAATATTTTCTTTTTATTCTCGTTAAAAATTTAAAATATTACGTTTTCAAAGATTTAAAGCACCATTCTTCTTCAATGCAACCTTCTTCAATCATATACAAGAAATCAGTACCAAATCTAGTTGCAGGTCCGCCATCTACTAACGAATGATCTAAAGCAATTGTCATAGCTAATATTTCCCTCTGAACAATTTTATCATCAACAACAACCGCTTTTTTTTGGATACCCGCAACTGCGACACCGACAGTGTGGGGGGTTATAAAAACACCATGTCCATATCCTTTTCCGTGTTTACCTAGCATCCCCGTAGCTGTAATTCCAACAGTACCTAAAAATCGTTTCCGCCAAAGAGGATTGGCAAATATTCTTCTGAGGACCCATCTGCGTAAAAATCTGGGGAGTTTAGGGAATAATTTTACAAGATTAAAAGTTTTTTTTTGTTGAGATGTTGCTCTGATTTCTTTATTGATCTTTGCAGTCTGAAGTTCATCATTAATTTCTCGCAGTGATTTTTCATTTGCTTTTCGAATTGTATAATTCAAGGGTTTTTTAATCCCACTTGGAAGGGTTTTCTCAATATTAGTCATAACATCAACATCATCAAAAACGCAATAACGATTTTTTCCCTTTTTCAAGGTATTTATTGGATATTTATATTTTTCAACAACTCGACTATAACAAGAGATCAAAAAGGCAGTAAAGCTGATCTTTTCTCCTGTTTCATTTGTATATTCATGTAATATCCTTCTAACTTCAGTTACATCACAATCGGCCAATCCCCAAACAGTATTTTTCTTTTTTGCTTCAGAAACATAATCATCAATTACCTGAGCAATTCGTGGGATTTTATCAATTTTATAATTACCAATATTATCTTTTTTCATAATGTAACAGCCTCTTCACAATCTATCTTTCCATAATGGATCTGCTTCCTGTAAAGCTCGATGTGCTATCTTACCAATTAATGTTTTAGGCACTTCTTCGATAAATTCAATGTATTTTGGGATTTTCCAATAAGCCATATTATCTTTAAACCAATCGTAGAGTTCCTTTGAACCGATGACATCTTTTTGTTCTGGTTTAATAACTACCCAAGCTTTGACAGCTTCACCCGTTTTTTCATCAGGAACAGCGGCAACACCTACTTCTAAGACTGCTGGATGTTCCCCAATTATGGATTCTACTTCTGAAGGATATACTGAACGACCGGACATCTTTATTAGTTCTTTTTTCCGATCTATTATTTTAATTCTACCATGTTTTTCCATGTATCCAATATCTCCTGTTAAAAGCCATTTCCTCCCATCCCATTCCTTGATGGTTTCTGCTGTTGCTTCTGGGTTATTCCAGTAACCCAGCATAATTTGTGGGCCGGTAACACATATTTCACCGACTCCTTCTTCCCCTAAAATATTTACAGGTCCTTTTGAAAAATCCTCAATATCAAATATATCCCAATCGGTGCTTGAAGCAGGGGTTCCGATATAACCTGGTTCTCTTTCGCCATATATGTTATTTGCTGATACCATAGCGGTTGCTTCAGAAAGACCATAACCTTCTGTAATATATGCACCGGTGTTACTTTCAAAGGGCTTTCTTATATAATCATGTAAAACACCACCACCCGTCCCACATATTGCAATACGTCCAGTTAATGGATATTTCTTAAAAATCGCTGGATCCGACTCAGTTATTTGGGCTAATAAATATTCTACTGCATAATAAACAAATCGATTCTCATTAGGAAGTTTATAAATTGTCTTTAAAAACTCTTTGGGAGGAGGAGGCCTGGGAAATAATATCTGCCATCCTCCTACATCAATTGAAATATTCATAACAGCTATCATGGCATAGCAATGAAAAAGTGGTAACACTCCAATAAATCCTGTTCTATATCCTAAGGAAGGTTCTGTATTTTCATCTGGAACCTGTTTTAAAAATATGTGGCTAATTTGTTTAATATTTGCTAGGAGATTTCTATGTGATATCGTGGCAGCTTTAGGTATTCCTGTAGTTCCTCCTGTCATTGATAGAATAGCTGGATCTATTTCTGGATTAATTTCAACATTGGGAACATTTGGCTCAGTTTTAAGGCATTCAGTAAATTTTATCGCGTTAGGAAGGTCAATTTTCGCTGTAGGTATTTTTTTTAAAATGTATTTTCCAATAAATTTCGCAATTGGAGAAATTCCTGAAGCCAAATCAAGGAAATTTGTATAAATTACTTTATCAAATTTCCAATCGGGTTCAATCTGTGAAACGATTTTTTTATAAAGTATATCAAGTACAATTATTACTTTTGCACCAGATAATTTCATTTGGTATAGCAGTTCTTTAGGTTTATATGTAGGATTAACACCAATGCAAATAGCACCTAATTTAATTATTGCATAATATGCAACTTCATATTGAATGCAATTGGGGAGATCAATTGCTACAACATCTCCCTTTTTTACACCAATTTTATGAAGGTATGTTGCAAATGAATCTACCATTTCCTTCAATTCTTTATACGAAACCCAAGTTTTTAGGAAATATATTAAAGGTTTTTCAGCATGTTTCTCAACAGCTTCATCAAACATTTGGCCTAAAGTCATAGAATAGTCGTAATCTAATTCAAAAGGTATTCCTTTGGGCCAGAATTTTCCATGAAAAGGACGTTTTTCATCAACTCTAAATCTTTTATCAATCATATCTTATTTAACCTTAACTAGTTTATCATATTTAAATTAGCTAAAGATTTATAAAAATATAATTGATTGAAATGCAATTCTTTCCCTCTTTAGAATTAACATGGCTTAATGGCTGGATATTTATTTTAATGAATTCCCTAATTACATGGGGATTTCTTAAATTTATACCAAAAGAAGTATCAAGACGACTATTGGATAGGAGTAATTTTACAAAAGAGCAAAAAATTTATACTATAATTTCAAAAATCTTTAGTTTATTAGATTTAATTCTATTATCTCTTAGTCCATTAGTATTCAAGAGTATAGAATTTTATATTGGTTTGGGGTTATTTGTAATTGGTGAAATTGGATTAATAATATCAATTTTGAATTACACTAAGACTCCTTTGAATGAACCTGTTGTTAAAGGATTATATAGAATTTCGCGAAATCCACAAGATGTTTCTATAACAATTATTTTTATAGGAATATGTTTGATAGTTGGTTCATGGATTGCATTGATTATTCTAATTATCGGTAAAATTTTGTCACATTTTCGAACAATAGCAGAAGAACAAGCATGTATAAAGCAATATGGAGAAAAGTATTTAGAATACATGGAAAAAATCCCTAGATACTTTTTATTTATTTAGAAAACTTGTTTTAGATTATTCGTAATCTTTTTTTAACTTTAAAAAACAGAAAAGAGTTGTATGAAAAACATTTTTTAATGCTCGAATTAATATTTTGTTGAATAATGGGCAATCGTTTATCTTTTTATTTTTCTCAAGGAACCAAGAATCTAAGAAATTCCGTTCTCATCATTTTAGGCTTAAGTTTAGCCCTTAGTATGGTAAGTGGGATCAGTTTATATATAGATTCTTATCAGAGGAACATGGTTAACGAGTCTTTTGGGCAAATTCTTGATTTCAACGTGATTAATCAAGAACATCAGTATTTGGGGAACATTTCTGATTCTTTATTGGAGGATGATACTTCTATAATATCTATTGTTCAAAATGCAGATAATTTAGATATTGAATCATATTTCCGGTATTATACATTAATATCACACGATTTAACCTTTTTTAAGAATTATTCCCAACTATATGGGTATAATTATAATGGATATGATTATGTTGAAGGAAATTTTGTTAATTTAGGCTTGTTTGATGAAGATTTTTACACATCAAAACGTTTTGAAACGTTTTTTTCAATAATTAATGGAACCGTTCCGAAATCTAAAGAAGAAATAATGATTCCTATTGATTTCGCTTATAAAATGAATTTAACTCTGAATGAAACATCCATTCTTGATATAAAACCTGCATGGGATGAAGAAACATTAAATGTAAGTCTTTCATTATCTGATGTTAAGGTTGTAGGTATCTATGCGTCAAAACTTCGAAATTATCAATTTTCATATAATTATTTTAGCCGTGATTACACATATTATAATGAAAATAATACAGTCACAGGTTATGAAGATCTTGATGATTGGTCATCAGAGTTTGTGTTTTGTTATTATAATTTTACTAAGCAAGATAACATTCATCCTGTTCAAAATTTAATTGACGATTTTACTATTCTTCATGAAAGTAACAGTTCGGAAACATTTAATCATGTTTATTTAGAAAAATATGCAGGTGTGGGTTTCTGCTTTAATCGAGATAATATTGATTTTGGTCATCTTAATTCTTTTTCTCGTAGAATATCACAAGAGACTCAAATTATCGCAAGGCAAATTGAAAAAAATGATGCATATTTCCAAGATTATTTATCTGGGCATTTAAATGAATTATATTTCATTTCAAATTTATTACGCATTATATTACAAATATTAAATGTCCCAATTCTAATATTCGCAATTTTCATAGGATCTTTTGCAATTAAAACAAATGCAAAATCTAGATTGGATGAATTTCTCCTCTTACGAAGCAAAGGCGCACCGAATTCTCTACTAAGAAATCAATTTTTCATAGAAGCATTTTTTAATGGTATTGCATCCTCAACAGTAGCATTATTTGCGGGTTTTGGAACTTTCTATGGATTTAGGACATTATTAGATCAAATTTTATTTGATAATTCAACTACTGTTTTATCTCCAAGTATTTCATGGGGAACGGTTATTTTAACCTATATTTTTGGAATTGGGATAACATTTATTGCCAGTTTTTCATCTATTTCTTATGTTGGAAAACTACCGATTCATCAATTATTAGGGGTATTAGGCTCGGATTCAATGGATGTTGAATATGATGAGAAATCACTTTTTGGTGTTGTAGAAGGGAATAAAGTATCAATAGAAGAAACACCTTTTTATGAGGAAACGCCAGATCTCCAAAATTCTGCAGAAATTGAAGAAGAATCAAGTTCGAAAAGCTTTTTTTCAAAAGTAAAAGAGAGAAATATAATAATAAGGAAACGAAAAAAACATGCGCTGTATGCAAACGCACTCCAGATAAAAGAAAAAAAGAACCCAAAACTCTCAATAGCTCTTATTATTGTCTCCTTATTTCCATTGTTCATATATTTATTATATTATTTGGGGACTTTACCATCTGCTGCAGATATTTTTATAATAATTTCAGGTTTAATACTGAGATTTATCGCAATTATTCTTATACTTGTAATACTATCACCAGTTCTTTTCGTGGTCGGAATTATACGTATATTAGTTGTTGAAAAACCTAGTAGATATGCGCGAATTTCAAAATTTTTATCTTCTATTTTTCTAAAAGGAAGAAGTTACTTATGCGGAATTGAAATGGTCAAACGAAAACAATATAAAACTGTAATCTTCTTAGTCGGAATATTTACATCACTCCTGGTATTCACAAATGTATTTTTTAATTCTTTTTCACGTTATGATGTAATAATTGATAACATGCTAGTGGGTTCTGATGTTAGAGCACAGTTTAATATTGATAATATGACTATAACAAACACTTATGATATTGAATTGCTCGAATCTCAATTAAAATCATATAAAACTCCGGATAATGAAACGCTAATCAACGATGTATTAACATATTATCAAGAAATGAACTTTAATGAGGATGATTATTTTAATGAGAGATCTTATTTTGACATTGAAAAATATCTAAACATTATTCAAGAGGACAACAAAAAATTGCCTACTGGTGATCTTGTTTCAGAGATTGAAGGTTTAATCGAATACAATAAGAATTCTTCAAATACTAAAGCAGGCGTAATTGTTAACAGTGGCTTTTTAAGGATAAATAACTTAAAAATTGGTGATTCATGTAGATTCACACATACATTTTATAATTCAAGTTCGATGCTGCTTCAAAATGAAACAATCAATGTTAAGATAATTGTAGTAACAAATGTATTACCCGGATTTTATTTATTATCTGACCAATGGGGGGGATCTTTTGAGGAAAGAATGATAATTGACATCAGTACGGTAAATCAAGATAAAAATCTCCTTCATGGAATAAAGATTTATCAAATGATTGATATTGATCCTGATATTGAAGACGATTCTGCAGTTCTTACAGGTATGCTGAACACTGCTTCAAGTGGTTATGTAGAATATACCGAAATTGAATTTTATGACCAAAATTGGAATGATTTAAATTATAAAATGGATCTTAGTGAATCTGGATTTTATGGAATAATCTACTTGGAATTTTTAATGATTGGAGTGCTATTGGCATTTGGATTGGCAATTTTAATACTTTCTTTTCAGAGAGAAAACAAATATTTCAACGGTGTGTTATTAGCACGTGGTTTTGGTCGCATTGGGTTATTAAAATTGATCTTATCACAAATTTATATAATATTCCTCATTGGAATTCTTACAGGATTGATAAGTGGTTTAATTACATCCTTTTCACTTATAAAAATGGCCACTGCAATGAATTATGGATCTGGGATTATCTCTTTCCCAATATATGCTAATGTTTTAGAGCTAGTCGAAATATTAGGAATAATAGTTGTTAGCTCCTTTGTAATATATTTAGTATCATACTATTTTGAAGCACGAAAAAACATAACGGAGTATTTCCACAAATTTTAAGATAAGTGATTGATATGAATGATGATGAAATTAAAAGTAAAGATGAAATATCTGAATCTGTTGGGTTGGAAACCCCTTCAGATAATATGATAAGTGATCAACAGAGAGTAGTCAATATCCGATGTCAAAACGTGTATAAAATCTTCAGGCAAGCAAATTTGGAAGTAATTGCATTAAAGGATGTTAGTTTGGATATTTACGCTGGGGAAATCGTTGTGATTATGGGACCTTCAGGTTCTGGAAAAACCACCTTATTGAATGTTATATCAGGGATGGATCGAACCAGTGCTGGGCATATCTTCATTCGCGGATATGATATAACCCGAATGAACGACCAAGGAGTTCAAAAAATTCTTCAAAACGAAATTGGAATTGTGTTTCAATTTTTCAACTTAATTCCAAGCCTGACCGCTGAAGGAAATATTGAGCTTCCAATGACCATTGCTGGTAAGGATTTAAAATACAAAAAAGAACGCGTTAAACAACTTATTCACGATATAGACCTTGAAGATAGAGCGCATCATAGACCTTTCACATTATCTGGTGGTGAAAAGCAGAAAATTGCCATTGCAATGTCATTTGCAAATAATCCCACTGTGATTCTCGCTGATGAGCCTTCAGGAAATATTGATTCTATCAGTGCAGACCATGTTATGGATATTTTTAAAGATTTCATACAAAAAAATCCTAATAAATCAGTTGTAATAGTAACTCACAATCCTAATTTAAGAAAAATCGCAGATAGAACACTAATCATTAAGGATGGACAAATTATACGAGAGCTAGGTAGGTTACATGCTGATAGATCTGATTTAAAATCAAGCAACGACGAAGGACTCCAAGAGTTGGATAAAATCATCCAATATAATAAAGATAAGGATCAGGTTGAGCAAATTTTACATCCTAAGATGAGATGTCGAGAATTTAAAGACCTAAAAAATTGTCCAAATTGTAAATCGCTAAATATAATGAAAAAATTTGATCAAGAAGAAGGCAATTTTAAACTTAAAAA
>JAUWOE010000216.1 GCA_030612265.1 Promethearchaeum sp. | reverse complement strand
AGGGAGTCGGAACATGTTATTACTATCAGAACGGTCTTGTATATGACGTTCCTATTAATGGTAAACCTAAACTTAGATCTGGCGTAAATATTGAATCTCTGGCGATTCTTTTGTCTCAAGCCTCCGAAGTTCGCCTTATTGATCCTGAATTAGGTGATCGACATATAGATCTCGAACTCGAAAAGAAGAAAGTTTTGGATGCGAATGATTTCAAGATTAATCCAGATACTCTTGCTGTGCTTTTCGCTAATCCGAACACTGTATTTGATACTTCGTCAGCAGCAACTCAAGAAGTTTCAGCCGAAATCTCAAGTTTAATTGATGAAGAATCGGCAGATCTTAATGATCACCTAAACAAGCAAAATTTCTTGAGCAGTGTCACTTCAAAAATTAGACGTTTGTTCAAGAAAGGGCTTACCCATGCTGCTCAAGATATAAACACCCCCGCCTATAAATATATAAAAGTTAATTTCGATGCAGCCTCAAGATATAATTTCCTTGACGGCGATGGACTTAAAGGTTCCCATAGTTTATATAGAAATCTTGGTATCGAAATTCCTACGAAAACGACATTGATAGGCACAGAGTATGATATGGCAGACAATCAAATCGAATTGAAAATGTTGGCCCATAGTGGAATTATGCAAATGCTTGTCCCTCAATATACTGGTGATGTTCATTATGATGATAAATCAGAAACTCTTGTAAAACGTTATGAACCTATGATGCAACTCGAAGACCAGTGGATGATGAAATTCGGATTTTCTCTCCCCGACCAAAATCCAACAGTACGAGAGCAAGTTCTTTTATCTCTTTCTAACTATGAACAAAAGATCAGATGGGCTCAAGACACAATGCATGGGACGGTTCAAACATTGATTATGGTTCAAAGATTGTTTTCTGGTCAATGGGGGTCTCAATCTATACTGAAATTATTGCAGACATTTTATGAAAAATCTAATTCCCATGATTTAATAAACTATTTCACGTCTAAAAATACTGGGTGGGATAAACTGATGGGTACTTTAACAATGCTTCAAGCGGTTGATGATACGTTTAAAGGGGATTTAGCTGATAAATTGCTCGCTGATATGGTTAATACGCGATTCAACCAAAATCCAATGAAGAAAAAAGACTGGAATTGGTTTAAAAACAATTGGAGGCTTCTTTTAACTAATGAGGATGTCCTAGATGATTGGTATAGCGATGTGTACAGTAATTTAGGCCTAGATAAAAGCGGTCATAAATTCTATTTCTTCGCACAAAGCGTTAGTTCAGATTCAAATTTGTATCGTTTTATTCAGAACATCAAGACTATCTCGGATATGTTGGGTGTTGTTGGTTTACAGGGAGGATTTCCAATTGGTAACCCTTTAAGTAATCTTGATAAAGATACTGGTTATACTGGGGTCGCATATAAGGAAAAATATAGAGCACTTATTAATGCCTATACGACTGTTATATCTACTTCTTCTTCAATGATGACCGATATTGATAAAGATTTTGCTCTCATATCTCAAATTGATTTAGCTTATATATTTCAAAAAGGATCTGATGAAAGACAGTTTAAATTTTATGAGGTTCTTATTATGGAATCTTTGACTCGTCTTCTTGTCGATACATTCTTCGGAGGCAATATAGAGCAATATAATTCATTCAACAAAGATATTGCGACAAGTGCTAATATCTTAGTTTCTCCACAAATATATCCTGACGGGAAAACTATCGACTATCAAGGCTTAAGTTGGCTCTCTGATTCTTTACGAGATGGTCGCAATAAATTACATATAGGTCCTCGTATTGTAGATTTAAATACAAAAGGTATCAGAATCGACGAATTGGGTATTACTATCCCATACGCTATCGTAAAGGATTCGTTTAATGAAAATAATATCGTTTTTCGAAATTTCGGATATAAAGATGATAATGGTATTTGGCATTTCGTTAATAATGATTTGAACGGTGAGACAGCATTATTTGGATCTTTACAAAAGATGGGTTCGGAATATGAATATTTCGAGCGCGAAACCCCAGAATGGGATGGAAGAGACACGAAACAGATGGCAGGAGATTTTATTCGGTTTTTAGGTAAAATGTATGGAGGAAGTGCTCTTAATTCATTCTATGTTGAAAATGCCGGAATGTTATCTGCCGAATATTTCATGAAAAAACCATTCGATATAAAAGGATTGCGATCAAAAATTAATGCCCCTACTGTTTGTGTTGTTCCTACCGGAAAAATTACTGATAGTGTGATGGCGAAAATCAAGACAGAAATTAGATTGCGAAACGATGGTAATCACCCCAGAGGCGCTGCATTAGCTGAGATATTCGGTGCGGATGGTTCAGGTTTAAATTCAATTAATTCCATTGCCGAATATTATCGCATAATAATAAGCCATAGTCAAAGTGGACATTTCGATAATGAAGGAAATTGGAGGCCAGCTGTTTCGAGTCAGTTTAGTGTAGTTATGGATCATGATGAAAAAGCTTTATTCGATCGTGCCCGTCTCATAGCTCAAGAACAAGGACTTTGGTTTACTGATTTTAAAGCGTTCATTGAACATATCCGCAATCTCGATTTCAGTGTTTTATTGGAGTATGACACAGGAGACACATATATAGCAGATTTCAATGAGAGATTAGGTTTAACAGAACAAGAAGCGAAAATGATTGTTGAAGCCTACGGATTAAATTGGGGCACAGGAAATACAGGGAACGATATGTGGTCTACCGCTGCCGTTGACTCATTTTATTCCGATTTAGAGGCATCTACGACTTATACACCCGGCGCTACATCAGTTGATAATTGGGCTCACTTTGCTCATATGTATTACCACCAACATATCGCCGAGACTAGTGGTATGGTTCACTTGATGTATTCACCCGAAGATTGGAATCAATATATGCTGTCTACTCATTTGGCATTTAATATACCTTCTTACGATCCAGGTTTATTGGGTGAAGAGAATGCCTATTGGTATGATCCTGCAGGTTGGGCAAGCGGCACTCCGACTCATCAACAGATTTATCTCTTAAATTCTTTCGATAGTGGATTCATCGGTACGATTTCCACCACTACGCTGGCTACATATGATTTCACCTTTACAGTGAAAATAGATTTTGTGTCTCTACTGGAATATATATATAGCCTACAATAGACGTCTCGATTCCCTCCAGTTTGATTTTTTTATCTTATGTCTTTTTAATATCTTTTTTTCTTTTTTAGGATTTACTACTCCGAACCACCCGAGGTATTTAAATATTCGGACTTTTTTCATGTTATTATAAATATTTATATATTTACCGGGTTGAAGAAAAATGCCCTTGGAATACTACGATGTTCGGTATAAAAATAAGGATGGATTATGGGTTATCAAAAGAATTGAGGGTATTTATTTCCCTACATCTAGGGAAATTATAGAAATTGTAGATGATGGTTGGATAATTACTCCAGTTGAAAATGAGAATATCCCTAGAGATGAAAGTGAAGACGACCCAAAATTAGTACTTTATCTAAAAAACGCAGATATCCACTCTTTGGATGATATAAAAAATCTTAAAGAAGTAGCATCATATTTGCACCATTTTATCGCTTATTCTATTCCATCTATGACAGTTAACTTAGAAAATTTTTGGAATCTAAGGGAATTGAGATTAGGAGGCACTTTCATAAACAAAATTGTGGGATTAGAAGAATTAAAAGAGTTACATTCACTTACTCTTTCCAATACTAAAATTAATTCCTTAGCAGGAATTGAGAATCTTACGAATATTAATTTTATAGACATTACAAACACAGATGTATCATCGCTCGAACCGCTTAAAAAACTTAAAAAAATTGGATATATCCACGCAAAAAATTGTCCCATCCGATCGCTCCACGGGATCACAACCAATCCAAAATACATATTTGAATTGCTCATTGATTCGGAAAATTTATGCCCGACCGGTGCTCGATTATATAAAATGGCTATTTTCCGGACCTCAATAACCCAAAAGCATGATTTTAAAGAGCTATTTAAATTCTACAGCCGATCCGCAACTGATCTCGCCCTACAATACATCAACCCGCACAGAGAATCTTTAAACCCTCCCGAAATAGAACGTTTAATTCACGAAGCCACCCACAAGGATCGCATGATACTCGAAAATGCAGTGGATAACGAATTTATCTCACCGGACGATCCTGTCCTTTCAACCATCACCTTACGATTCAGTGTCGATATCACAGGGAATCTAAATAATAAAATTCTACTTTAAAATTATTTTTTTCTTGTTTTATTCACTTATTTTTTTCTCACTAATTTTTACTCACGATCGGTTTATTGATGGAAAAATTTCAAAATGTCCGTTTAACTCCCGAAAATTTAAAATCACGTAAACACTTTAGTAAGTGTTAGTGGGTTTAAAATGAACACACAAAAAAGAAAATTATTATTCTCTAGCATATTCGATTATATCTATTCCCACCTCTTCCATATTTTCTAATTGTTCATGTGAGAAATCTTCTTCATCCATATTGGCCGCATCAATAAATTTTACCATTACCCGTTTCCCCCTTTTCTTTAGTTCGGTATCGCTGAGTTGTGGTAATTCTTTTTCCGCATATGTTATTTCTGGAGTAATCTTTGAAGATTGAGATTCTTTTAGGGATTTTTTTAAAGATTCGTTTTCTTCTTGGGATTTTTTTAGGGTTTGAGATACAGATTGGATTTTTTTTTTAGATTCTTCTAATGATTCGGTCAAGGAATCGATTTTGAATTGAGATTCTTCTAAGGAAGATGTTAAATCTATGGGTTTATCTTGAGATTGGTTCGATATTCGGGATTGGGGTGGAGTTTCAGATTCATTATTATATTTTTTTAGTTCTTCCAGCCCTTTTTCTGTTAGACTGATAAATGTCTCAGGAGGAAGTTTTTTAATTCGCCTTTTTTTAATTAACCCGTTTTTTTCCATTCTTTCAATAGCCGAATAAACCCCTGATTCAGATTTAATATTTGAAAATCCATTTTGTTTGATGATCGACCAAACATCTTTAGGACGAATTTCAGTTTGTTTTTTTAATTCCTTTTGATATCGAAAAATCAGATTTAAAATATACACATCCATAAAATCACCATTTTTTATTATATGATAATATTACGAATTCACGTATTTTACATTTCGTTTTTTCATATTTTGGTTTGCTAAATTTCATAATATTCTAAAAAACCAAAACTCTACTTTATTTTTACTTGCCTCACCATATTATCATTTTATGAGCGACAATACTCAAAAAATTTTAAGTTTTATTAAAATAACACTTTTCGAGCCCAGAAAATACGATATTGATGAATATTACCCATATTCTGCTATTTTGGAAGGTGATAGAAAAGTATCTAAAGCGGAATTAGATAGCGCAATTAACGAATTTGAAAAAGTAAAAAATAAAATGGTCGAAGATCATTAACAAAAAAAAAAGACAGATTAATAAAATTATATATGGAAATGGGAATATGGGAATTTTTTGGACGTTAAATGAAGATATGGCAAAGGTCTATTTTAATAAAAAAGAAAGAAGATATGAAACCTATTTCACCGCAAAATATAATTTCCCTAAAAAAAAAGAAATTGTTGATTATCAAAAAACATTTGAAAGAAATTTCGCAAACGATTTACAAGAAGAAGAAATAATTCTGCTGAAAAATAAAAAAATATTTGTGTTGAGTATTAATATTTATGATACCAAAAAGGAGACCATTTCTGAAATTAAAATCAATAAATTGCTTCGAATATAAATCCAGAATTTTATTTGTATTTCTAATTTTTTGTTTTTATTTTTATAGTATCCTGCGAGATTGAAAACCATCATTACTTCTAATTTATGAAATTTCGTAATATTGTAGACCATCAATATAACCTCCATAATTCGCTAATTATATCCTCGTGGTTTAAATACTTATCCATAATATAAATTACATGGAATCTACAATTAAAAAAACAATTTCCTAACAAAGAAGAAATCGCCACCGCCTATATTATCGAGAAAGGAAAGTCAAGAATAGTTCCGCTTTATGATTGGGCAGATCTCAAGATTGTTGATGAAGTTCTTAAACCAAAGAAAAAAAGCTCATTAAATAAATATTTCCAACCTAAAAAGGTGTAAAAAAATGTCAAATACAATCACAGAAAAGAAAAAAAATTCAGATAAAACCATCAAAATAGATGATTTTATTAGTCCTACCGCCGAAAAGAAATATATTGAAACCGCCCTTCAAGAAAAATATCCCGATGAAGATTTTACTTGGCGGGAAAGTGATCCAAACGAAATCTATGTTAAATTTGGAGATGGTTCTTGGAGTCCCTCAGCAAGATTAATGATGGATAAATTGATTATAGAAGGGAAAAATCTGATTAAAAATCCGCGCCCTCCAAGATTAGTTTCAGCATCTATGAAAGATATTTCTCAAGAATTATCTCACTCAGCCCATCAAGGTACTAGTTGGAGTCCCGAAGATAGAGGCATATCTGCCCGTGCAAACTATGTAGAACACATCAACAATTTCCATGATGAATTATACGCCAAAATCCCAAAGGATCAACATGATCAACTTAAAGAAGAATTAACCAGATACAA
>JAUWOE010000177.1 GCA_030612265.1 Promethearchaeum sp. | reverse complement strand
ACTATCAATTTGGATGAACCACTTGCTAAAGCTTGGATTTTATTACTTATTGCTAATCATGATTTGGGAAAATGTAGTATTGATTTCCAAATGAAAAAAAAAGACGTAATTGATAAATTTATTAAAAATGAAGAAATCCATGTTAAAAAGACAATAGAATCTAATTTTAATCACGCAGCTTTTGGAGGAATGAAATTTGCTCAAATATTAGACAAATTTGGAGTAAAAATCCGCGAAAGACAATTATTCAATCGAATTATTACAGGCCATCATGGATATTTTGATCTGAATAGTGATGAATATGAATTGGATTTTAGAGAAGAATGGGATGGATATAGAGAGGAAATTTTTAATTGTTTAGCTAATTTGTACAATTTCCCATTAGAACAACTTAAAAATATAAAAATCTATAATAAACCAGTTCATGGTCAAATTTTATTAGGTTTTCTTATCCTAAGTGATTGGATAGCCTCGAATTCTAATTTATTTTCGTTCTTGAATCAAGCTTTGGATTTTCACACTCCTGAAGATCTTCAAAATTATCAAAATATATCTTCCATACTTGCGAAAAAAGCAGTAAATGATTTGGGATTTTCAAATCAGCATAGTTCTTTATTTCCTGAACCATTCAATTTTCAATCTATTTGGTCTTTTGAACAATTTATCACTTTACATCCTATCCAAAAAATTTGTGAAGAAGAAGATTTACAACCAGGTCTATTATTCATAGAAGCTCCAATGGGGGAGGGAAAAACTGAAGCAGCTATTTACATTGCATGGAAATGGATGCGAGATAGTTGTTTGGGTGGAATCTATATTGGACTTCCAACAATGGCAACAAGTGACCAAATGTACGGTCGCTTCGATAAATTTCTAAAGCAGTTTAAAGAAAGTACTACTTCTCCATTAAAACTGATTCATGGTATGTCAGATTATATTGATTTAGATAAAGGAATGGAATGGACACAGATATCATCTTTAGAAAGTGAAATGCAATCCATTGCTTATGATTGGTTTAAACCTAAGCGGAGAGCTATTTTAAGCCCTTTTGGGGTTGGAACTGTTGACCAAATAATGATGACAGTTTTAGCTGTTAAATTTGGAGCATTACGAATACTTGGGTTTTCAAGTAAAGTTATTATTATTGATGAGATACATGCTTACGATGCTTATATGTCGACTATCATTGGAAGGTTATTAAATTGGGCAGGAGCTTTAAACATTCCGATTATACTTCTATCAGCAACATTGCCATCCAAGAAAAAGCTAGAGTTCCTAAAAGAATATCATGATGGTATTCAGGTTTGGAATCAAAATAAAATCAATATAAGTTTACCAAAAGAGTCAAATCAAAAAACTTATCCATTAATATCGAGCTTTTCAAGAGCTGGCTTACATGAAATTCCTTGTAAATCTTATAATCCAAATAAAAAATACAAAATCAGACTACATTCTAAGGGATTATCAGAACCTTCATATATTCTTGACATTGCTATAAAAGCATATCACCAAAATTTATGTGTATGCATATTGATAAACAATATTTCTTATGCTCAATTAGTATATAAAATTCTGAGAGAATTTTCAGAGTTTAATCAAGAAACAATGATCTTATTTCATGCTAGATATCAATTTTCTAGAAGAAGCGAAATACAAAATCAAGTATTAAAAATGTTTGATAAATCCAGTTGTCTATCTCCAGATAATCCAAATTCTAATCCTCGACCCCAAGGAGCGATTTTGATTGCAACACAAGTTGTAGAACAAAGTTTAGATTTAGATTTCGATATGATGATTACAGAATTTGCACCCATTGATTTAATTCTTCAACGAATTGGAAGAGTAAAAAGACATCATAGAGAAAATCGCCCAAAAACAACCGATCCTGAAATTCATATTTTATTACCTAACATTGGAGAAAAATCCAGAAAAATTATTATTCCGAACCGTATTTCTTGGATATATTCACGATACATCTTAATAAGAACTCTTTCAATATTACTTCAAAAAGCAAAATCTTCCAGAAATTTAACGATTAGTCTACCGCAAGATATTCGATTACTTGTTGAAGAAGTCTATTCAGATGAAGAATCCGAACAAATAAAAAAATTTGAAGAATTTATTTGTATGTTTTACCATGTAAAAAAAATTGAGATAAACTGGGATAACTTACACCAAAAATTGACTCAAAAAATTACTAATTTAAAAGATAAGGCTAAATATTTTCTATTACAAGAACCTAATGGCAAAGAATTCTTAGGTCAAGAGACATCAAAAATAGTTTTTGATGATAATTCAGAAAATGCAAATGGATTTTTAAGTGCTCAAACACGTGATTCCGATCCAAGATATAGAATAATTTTATTAAACGAAATTAAAGATGTTATATTAATTAATAAACTAAACAGAAAAACAGCTCCTGAAAAGAAAATTCAAAAACAATTAATACGGTTAAATGTGTCGGTATCTGATAAATGGTTTAAAAATGTTTACCCTGATGAAGGATATTCTGAATTAAAAGAGACTCCAAATTGGTTAAGGGGTTTTCATTATTTAATTCTTAAGAATGATGTTTGGCGCGGAATTGATAACAAATCAAGGACAATTGAGTTCATAAATGATAGATATTTTGGGTTTATGAAAATTAGAACTTGAAATCAAATATTAATATAATGAAATAAAAAGGGAATAAAAAAAATGGCAGAAAAAGAATATAGTTATAATTTAACGAAAGAACCATGGATTAAAATTCATAATTTGAAAGGTGAACAGGAGAAAATAAATTTATTTGATCTTTTTTCGAAGGCACATGAAATTCTTGATATTTATGATCAATCTCCTCTTTTTGAGTTTGGAATATATCGGTTCTTAATTGCATTAGTTATGGATATATATAAACCAGAAGATACAATAAATATTCAAGAAAAATTGGAAGAAGGTAAATTTCCCGATGATTTTGAATTGTTTTTTAAGAAAAATCAAACCAGATTTGATTTATTTGATAAAAAAAATCCATTTTATCAAGGTATTATCATCGAAGAATTGAAAGAGAAAAAGCTTAAACCGATCGTAAACATTATTCAACAATTTCCTAAGGGGATAAATGTAATCTTCTTTAACCATATTTTCGAAGATCAGCATCAAATTTCTCCAGAAATTTGCGCTAAAGCGCTATTAGCATTACCCGTTTTTACAACTATGGGTGGAAAAGGTCTTTCACCAGGAATTAATGGAGCCCCTCCAATATATGTTTTAATAAAGGGTAAGAATTTGTTTGAAACGATTTTATTGAATTGTGTTCCTAATAAAATGATTGATGAGAAGATTAAAAATCATGAAGCCCCTTGGCAGACCAATTTTATTCTTAAATACCACGCTGAAATTTCAGTTTATTCGAAACTTCAAGGATTAACTTTGCTTCCAAGATATGTACATTTAATTCCTTCAAATGGTGGAAAATGTAGTTACACAAATGAAGAATCTCCCATTTTAGTGAGAAAAAATATTTTTGAGCCAGGTTTTAAAATTACAAACATTTGGGATGATCCAAATGTGGCTTATAGGTTTTCAAAAAAAGGAAGATCTCCTATACGTTTTAATATAAATAGGCCAATCTGGAGAGATTATGGCCCTCTCTTAATGTATAAACAAAAAATTTTTAAATCAAGTGATAAAAAAATCGAATTTAGAAGGCCTGAGGTTATTTCTCAATATCTCCAGTATAAATCAAGTAGTTCTAAGCCATCCGATTCACATGTTGATGTATCAATATATGGAATGCGTACTGATCTCAAAGCAAAAATTTTTGAATGGCAAAAAGAAACTCTTAGCGGGAATACTCGAATATTAAATAGCGATAAAGCCTCTATAATTCTAAAAAATGGAATGGAAGCCGCCGATACAGTGGCTTATTATCTTAAAAGGGGGATTTCCTTCCTTGCTCAAGGCAAACAAGGAAAAAACAAGAAAGCTTTGCAAACTCTTCAAAATTTAGCAGGTTGGGAATATTGGACGAAGTTAAAAACCCCCTTTGAAAAAGAATTTTTGCAGAAATTATCGGAAAATTTAGAACAATCCGATTTAGATCTGATTATTAAAAAAATGTGGAGTACAATTTTACGTCATCACTCAATAAACATTTTTCAGAAATATTCAGATAATTTTTCTGGAACAGGAAGGAATTTGCAATATGCTGCTCAAGCTTATAATGATTTAAAATTCAAAATAAATATATTTCTAAAAAAATATGTAGGTGAAATAAAAGATTAAGTGAAAAAATTCTATATGGAAGTAAAAAAATGAGTATAAACAAAAAAAAAAGCACTAATCTTAATAAAAATAGTGCTGAAAAAGGCAAAGGAACTGGAAAAAGTGATCTTTACAGAGAATTTATAGATAAACTAGATAAGCTCGCTGATTCTCAATTAGGAAATTCAGGAGATAGAGCTTTTCTAAAACGTGCTGCAGGGAAATCAATAAGCGAATCTCGAGGAGCATTATTAGTTTTCTATAAATATCTACCAATTCCACTCCATAATAACCGAAATGAAGACATTTTTTTCCTGATATCTACTCTAAGATTTCTCAATGATAAGATAATCAGTGGAAATTTTGGTGAAACTATGAGAATTATTAAGCAGAAGTTTGAATCTGAAAGTATAGATGCTCGATTTCGATCTTTACTTCAATCAAATCAAGATAGAATTGGATATCAGTTAAGACAATTGGTAAAACTAGCAAGTAGTAAAGAAGCAGGAATTAACTGGTATCACTTATTAAAGGATTTGAATTATTGGGGACACCCTTCTAAATTTGTCCAGAAAGAATGGGCTCGAACTTATTATAAAATTCCTAAAAAGAATGAAAAAGGTGATAATAATTAATTTTTTTTTTAAAAAAAACACAAAGGAGAATATAAAAAAATGTTAGTAGAAATTCATATGCTGCAAAATTATGCCCCTTCGAATTTAAATAGGGACGACACTGGCAGTCCAAAACAATGTATGTTTGGAGGATTCCCAAGAGCACGTATTTCAAGTCAATGTTTGAAAAGATCTATCCGTCAGTCAGATTTTTTTCAAACAAATTTGAAAGAAATTGGAATTGGGATTAGAACACGAAAAATGCCTGAAATAGTTAAAAAACAATTAATAGAACAAGGTATAAGTGAAGAATTTGCTGAAGCTGCTGCTAAAAAAGCAACAGGTTTTGGAAATAAAGAAGGAAAGGAACAAAAAGACAAATTGATAACAAAACAAATTATGTTCTTTTCCCCGAAAGATATTGAAAAAATAACTGCAATTCTCAAGGAAAGAATTGAAGCTGCCAAAGATCTGGATTCCTTCAAAAAAATTTCTGTAAAAGATTTGATCAAAAAGTTTAAAGAATCAAATATTATCGCAATTACTCCAGATATTGCATTATTCGGGAGAATGATTACGTCTGATGCTTTTGTTGATATTGAAGCATCCATGCAAGTGGCTCATGCAATTTCCACAAATAAACTTGAGCCAGAATTTGATTTCTTCACTGCTATTGATGATGAATCTGATAGAATGGAAAATATGGAAGAAGCTGGAGCAGGAATGATAGGTGATGTGGAATATAATTCTTCTTGTTTCTATAAGTATTTTTCTTTTGATATTAATGGCTTTCTTGACAATATGAGTGGTAGTGTTGAGAAAACTGAATATAATAAATTGCTACTAAATGTCTTTCAATCATTCTTAGAAGGTGTAATTTATTCGAATCCAAGCGGGAAACAAAATACTTTTGCAGCGCATCAAAAACCATCAATTATTCTAATTGAATTTAAGGATAAAAAGATCCCTGTAAGTTATGCAAATGCTTTTATTAAACCTGCTGTGCCATTTGGGAAGCAAGATTTAATTGAAAACTCAGTTGAAAAATTTATAAAACATGTCAATCAAATCGTGAAAAAATTTAATATAGAAGCAAAAAATCGAATCTGGTTTGCAAGCAGGGAATTCGAAAATATATCATCACAAGCTCCTGAAAACGTCGAAATTTGTGAAGATATAAAAGAATTAATGGAGAAATCAAAAAACGCATTAAAAGTGAAGTGATATGGAAAAATTTAATCAACCAATTTTAATTTTGGCAATTGAAGGCGCTCTACAATCATGGGGTATCAGATCTCGCTGGGATTTTCGAGATTCTGGTTTAGAACCTTCAAAAAGTGGAATTGTTGGATTGATTGGTTGTGCTTTAGGAATTCCTCGAAATGATCCTCAACTTGAAGATTTAGATAGAAATTTAAAGATGGGTGTACGGGAAGAACGATCTGGTACTTTAATTCAAGATTTTCATACAATTTCAATGGATAATCTAATGGCAAATAGAAAAGGTAAAGGGGCATCCAATACAATCGTTTCACGCAGAGAATATATTCAAGATGCAGCTTATACCGTTTTTATCCAAAGTTCGGGAGAAATTTTAAAGAAAATTTCAAAAGCATTACAAAATCCAAAATGGCCCTTCTATCTTGGAAGAAAGTCTTGTATTCCATCACGCCCACCATTTATTTCGATCTCGTATGACTATAAAAATCTCAAGGACGCTTTAGAACATTATGAACGAGTTTTTTCTGAGCGCCAGCCATTCCATAAAATCAAAGATAAATTAAATTCCCTTAAGGAGAAAGTAAGAATTATCTTTGATGATGAAAAAGGTAATATTACCAGACAAGATCTTATGCGAGTTGGGGAAAGTCACATGTACGACTTCCGGAAAATTTCCATAGATTTTATCGATTTACCTAATATAGCAAGAGAAAAGGAGGTTAATTAAGAAAATGTTTTTGTCAAGGTTAGAATTAAATATTCGGAACATAAATGTGCAGAGAGATCTAAATAATTGTCAAAATATGCATAGAACTATTATGAGAGGTTTTCCAGATATTAAAAATAAAGAAGCAAGAGAAAAATTTAGAGTATTGTACCGTGTTGATATAGATAGTATGAATCGAATCAAAGTCTTGGTTCAGTCAAAAAATAAGCCTAATTGGGATTTCTTAAAATCTAATTATCTTTCTTTTAGTAATAACAAGAAAAATCCTGCAATGAAAACACTTGATACTTTATTTAATTCAATTCAACCTGGAACTATTCTAAAATTTCGTCTTCGCGCCAACCCTACAAGAAAATTAGATGGAAAACGAGTAGAATTGTATAAAATGGAAGATCTTCAAAAATGGATATTGAGGAAAGCAAAAGATTGTGGTTTTATTTTTCCTCATCTTGTTGAGTTTCCAAAAGTTCCTGCAATTATTATTCAACCTGAAGGAAAACTCCATGGATATCGGAAATCATTAAAAGTCAATCAAAAAACCTCCGAAAAAGATAAAAATCTTAATGGAAATCAGAAATATAAAGAACTCACGTTCTTCAGCGTAATTTATAAAGGAATCCTAAAAGTTCAGGAAAAAGAAAAATTTTTAAATTCTATTCAAAAAGGTATAGGTCCAGCAAAGGCATATGGATATGGATTACTTTCAGTTCGAATAAAATAAATCCAATTGAAAGACTATTTTTTTTTACATAAAATCAAAAATAATAGGAAAAGACAAAATGAAAAACCTGAAAATTCTTCCCCGTTTTGAAGATGGATTATCCTTTTTATTTATAGAACATTGCCATATTGAATCTGAAAAAAAAGGAATTTGTTCAATTACAAAAGAGGGTAAAACTCAAATCCCTTGTGCTGAATTAGCTGTTTTAATGCTCGGACCAGGATCTTCAATAACTCATAAAGCGATTCAGATTCTTGCTTTAAATGATTGTATGGTACTTTGGTGTGGTGAACATGGAGCCCGTGCTAAAACAATATATGAGTAAGACCAATA
>JAUWOE010000183.1 GCA_030612265.1 Promethearchaeum sp. | reverse complement strand
TATATTTGAATTAGATTATCACTCATTTTTTAGGGAAAGACTTTATGTTTTTTCTCTATTCCAAGAGATTATATTAGGAAATTGTGAGAAATGAACATCATATGATAGACAATATTTTATATCAAAATTTTCCATTATTTTAAAAGTTGAAGCATCTGTAAAACTCAATTCTTTATCTTGGTATTTTATAATCAATTTCCAGGTCTGATCAAAGATTTTTTGGGTAACAAAAATCATATTTAACACCTTTGATTTTCTTATACTATTTCCAAAATTTTTAATCTTTGAATGTTCTACCCTTTTCGCTTTTAAAGTTGTAATCAGCTCATCAAAAATATAATCTGAATAATAGATTGAAATTTTTTCTCTTTTAAGCTCTTGTAGAAGAAGTTTATTAGTTCGATTTGCATTCTTAAAATTTTTGTCTTCTTCATTACATAATGCAATTAAAAAACTAGTATCAATAAAAATCGCTTCATTCATGATTTAAATCCCTACTTATATATTATTTCATCAATGTTTTCACTTGCATTACTACCTAATTTAAATGTTGGAAGATTAAAGAAAGAATCCTTTTCAATTTCAAATTCATTGATATCATTATCAGAAAGCAACTGTTCAGTAATATTTGATTCAAATTTAATACCTAAGTTAACTAATTCTTTGAGAAGTTGTTCTTGGGTTAATTTTTTTTTAATTTTAAACGAAAGGATAGATATTAATTCATCTAACTTTTTTTTATCATCTTTGGAAATTCTGATAGTTGTTGATGACATATTGTAGATATACAATACAACATATTTATTTCTTTCTAATTGTGAAATTTTATAATAATTGACAAGGAGATAATAAAAAACTATTAGTAAAATATATGATAAAACTTAAAATTTATTCTAATCCTCGTTTAAAGGTAATTCGATCAAATTTATTCCAATATGGGATTTTTATAATAATAATTTAAAAGATCCAAAACAAATATTAAGGTGTTTTATGCTATGTGATTATCAACCTAAAAGTGTTAAAAATGAAAAAAATAATAAGAATCGGAATTTATATAATTCCAATAATCTGTTTCACTTTCATTGGAGCATTATTTATTCCAATTGATGGTAGTCCAGCTTATGAATTGGTAGGTAATGAAGAAAATGCTAATGATGCACCTTCTATTCCTATAAACACAATACCGAATTCAGCTGTTATCACTGACATTGATTTACTTAGTAGATATGATGATATCGGTAGGCCTTCTTCTTTTGTTATAGAAAATGATTTGATTTTTCTTGCTTCAGGAGATATTGGGTTAACTGTTTATAATATAAGTGATCCAGATAATCTCATAGAAATTGGAAATTTCTATAACGGAGGAGTAGTAGTTGATATTCAATTATTTGATTCAAACATAGCCTATTTATTAAATCCAGACAATGGAATCGAAATCGTATCTATCTTTGATCCGAGTAATATATATCTCGTTAATACATACAATGAATTTACTAGCGATCAAATATTTTGGGCTAGATCAATAACAATTGCAGATAATTTGTGTTTTCTTTCTTACTGTGATGAAGATCTGGTCATTCTTGATATCACAAATCCGGTTCATCCTGTAAAAGTCTATGAAAGTTTACCAGGCTATTGGGAGTGGACTTATACTGATTATAAAGAAAATATTGTATCAAATAATTATTTATTTTTTTCTGATGGTCATAGCGAAATCAGTGTGTATGATATTGAAAATCCTGCTGAACCCGAGAAAATTGCATATTATTCTTGTGTAGATCTTCATGATTTTCATATTGAAAATGATTTAATATATATTTCTTATGGAAATATTCTCAAAGTATTTAATTTTACAGCTGAATCAGGTTTTGAGGAATTACATCATTTTGAACTCGGTTTTGATATAGAATTTTTTGAGATATCTCATTTGGGTAATTTGATTATGTTTTCAAGTGAAAAGTTATATGTCTATGATTTTAATTATGTTACAGATACACTTATTTTTGTTAACGTGATCGACGTTGAGGGTCCATATTGGGGTTATCGATATGAATTACAAATTTCGAATGATTTTACATATTTATTAGATTACCAAGGAAGACTAAATATTTTCAATAATAATCTAATTCTCTCAGGGGATCTTTATTCTAAGACAGATTTTTTGGGTGGTGGTTCTAGGTCAATGCTGTTTAATGAAGAGATTTTAATTACGACATTGAGGGAAGGAGGTATTCAAATATTAAATATTTCAAATAAATTTGAACAAAAATTAATTTCCGAATACGTTGATGATTCAATTATCCGTGATGCAAATTTTTACGAATCGACGCTATATGCAGCAACAAATGAAGGGTTGAAAATTTTTAATATATCTGAAAATTTTGATTTAACTTTACTTAATACTTCATATGAAGAGAATTCATATAATGAAGTTTTATTAGATTATCCTATTATATATTTAACAAGTGACACAAATTTAACGACCTTAGATATTTCAAATCTAACAAGCCCTAATTATATGGATTCGTTCTTCTTTGGAAGTGGAGAAGAACTTAAAAACTTGGAATTATGTCAAGATTTTGTGGTATTTTCGAGTTTAAAACAAGTTTGGATTATTAATAATACAAATCCATATAATCTAACAGTTCTTTCTCTTCTATCAGACTTTACAACTTATGATGATAGGGTTGAACACCTCCATATTTTTAATAATTCTCTTTACGCTTCAGATTTTAATTTCATTCATGTGTTTGATATAGAAGATCCTTCAAATCCGCAATATATCAAGATAATTAATCTGGGTTTTCAAACATTGGAGGGAGATTTCATCCTTCAAAATGATCTATTATTTGCTGCAAATATGCACTATGTTTATGTGATTAATATGTCTACTGAAGTACCTAATATTTTAAGAGTAAGTCCAAGTTATGTATCAGATTCGGGTTTTGCTTTAAGTGGCTATTGTCAGCTTGTTATTTTAGGTGAAATATTAATTATAACAGATTCTGTCTGGGGTGTGTTAATTTTTGATCTAAAATTTGATAATGATAATGATAATCTCTCCAATTTCCAAGAGGAAAATGTTTATTTTACTGATCCGGAATTATCTGATACTGATGGGGATTATCTCACAGATGGGCAAGAAGTTTTATTGTATAATACAAACCCTTTGAGTTATGATACTGATAATGATATGATTAATGATTATTTTGAAATCTTCATATTTGGAACAGATCCTAATAATCCTGATTCAGATGGAGATGGAATTTCTGATTTCTTAGAAATTATTGAAAATTGGGATGATGATTGTGAATGTGATGATTGTGATTGTGAATGCGATGATCCACCAGCAGAGGCACCTCCTGCAGCACCTTTAAGTAATATACCTGGATATGGAATTTTTGAATTATTATTAGTCGTTTTCTTCTCAATTTCATTCCTAATTATTAAAAAGAGGAAGAAAATATAAAATTGAAAAGTATTTATATATTTCTTATTTTTTTTTATTTTCAATAATTGGCATCGATTTGCTTTTTAAATCCAAGTTATAAATACTACTTATGAATAATGAATCCAAAAATTGTTTCAAATGGGTTGAGACTTTTAATGTTGTAATTTTGTCTGTGGCTTTTATTGCACTATTCATTACTGGGTTTTTGATTCAAAATGAAGATATTATTATGATTCTGCATTATTGTGGATGGGTAATTTGGGTTTTAGCTTGTATATTAGCATTTTCACCGAATTTTCTGTTTAAGAAACATGGTGGAGTTGCTAAAGGAAAAAGCTATGTACACACAACAAAATTGGTAGATAAGGGAATTTATAGTATTATTCGGCATCCACAATATGGCGGGGGTTTATATATTGCTATTTCTCTTATCCTTATCCAGCAAACTCTTGTTAGTATTATTCTCGCAATAGTTTGTATAATCACTTCATATTTATCTATGGTCTTTGAAGAAACGCGATTAGTTGTTAAATTTGGAGAAGATTATGAAGAATATATGAAACGGGTGCCAAGAGTTAATTTATTATCAGGATTTATAAGAAAAATTAAAAGAAAATAGATAAATTGAAGTAGAAAAAAAAAAAAAATAAAAAAAATAAAAAAAATATAAAAATTAAATTTCGGTAATTAAATCTTTACAATCAAATTTAACTTTTCAAATATCTTTGCAATTATCCAAATCAGTAAAATTGGTACTATCCCCAATAAAAACATGTCAAATATACCGCTTAATCCCAGTAAACCTTCAATTAATCCATAATAAACAAGTTCGTTTATTACCATGGAGAATAGAAATACCATCAACATATTTTTTCCGAAAGTGCTCAAACCCGGTATGTGGAATCCATCTTTATCAAAATGATAAAAGACATATAGGGATAATGCAGCAACTGATATTGCGAGCATAGCTAAAGGTGTCGATACCGTATGATGATCTGACCATTGAATAAAATCCAATAAATAGCTTGATATCATAAATGCAATAGTAACAGGAAGAACGTTTTTCTTGATACCTTCCTCGTTAATTTCTCCTTTTGGTGTAAGAAACCAGAGCGTAAATGCCGATGCGATTAATCCTATTGCAATATGGTTTATTGTCAGAAACGGAAAACTCCAATCTCCATCTTTCAATGTGTGCAAACTTTCAAACATATATAAAATTGAGTGCACTAACATTACTCCTAAGCCAACAATCAATCTAAATTTTGGTTTTTGTATGTAAAGCGCGGCGATACCAGCTGCCAGTCCTGCCCAAGCAATATTTGCTAAGGTTCCTTCAGCTATAATAAAATATGAATTTAACTCTCCCATTTCTGGTTTTACATAACTGTGGACCACGCTTAAAACCATCACTAAAACAAATCTTTTTCCAATATGCAACCAAATTTTTCCATCCGATAATCCTTTTTCTTTTCGTTTAAGGACCGCAAAAGCTTGCATGAATCCTACTAAAAAAATAAATATCTGTTGTCCGAGATCAATCATCGTAATAAGAGGGCGCTCCAAATTTGCATACCTAAATCCATGATTTAATGCCGGTGCCATAAGTGGTATCGACCAACCTTCATTAACATCAAATAGCCAAGCACAAGTTTGAATTATAAATAAAATTATAATTATACCTCGAAATTGATCCAGCCATTCAAACCGAATTATTTTCTTCTTTTCTTTTTTTTCTTTTTTCTCTGTTTCATCAATTTTCAAATCTTCACTCATGTTAATCATTCCTAAAATGAACAAATGTCGAAACACTTGTAAAATAAATTTTGTCGAGGATGTATATAATTGCTATGTTTTTTTACGACATTTATTTTATAAAGGGCAAAAATTTGTTATTTAGGGTTTCAGATCTTTGTAAATCCTCTTTACAATAATGGCCGCAAATGCTGCGGCTCCGAATCCATTGTCAATGTTGACTACCGCCAATCCCGGAGAGCATGATTGAAGCATTGTGGTTATCGCGCCCTTACCTTTTTCACCAATTCCATATCCGCTAGAAGTGGGTACTCCAATAACAGGGATGTCTACTAATGCAGAAACTATACCTGGTAAAGTTCCTTCCATTCCTGCAATTACAAGGATGACATCTACGCTGTTTGTAATCATCTCTTTCAAAGTAGGAAAAATTCTATGCATTCCAGATATTCCAACATCATAACTGGTGATAATTTTAATTCCCATTGCTTTAAATAATAATCCAGCTTCTTCAGCAACCGGAATATCGGATGTACCTGCTGTAATTATACCGACCGTGCCTTCTCTTTTATGAATATTATAAGATTTTCTAGCAATATATGCAGTTTTTGCCTTCTTGTTAAATTCGCAAACAAATTCGTTATTTTGTTTATATATTGCTTCTAATTTATCAAAATAATCAAAAGGGAGTCGAGTAATGATGGCGAAATCATTTTTTTCGAGCATTGTTTTTGTGATTTCAATAACCATTTCCACTGATTTACTTTCAGCAAAAATAACTTCAGGGATCCCTGTTCTTAAGTGCCTATTTAAATCTAAATGGGCCATTTTATCCAGTTCGAAAATATAATCTATTTTTATCAATTCTTCTGCTTGTTCAACTGTAATTTCCTTGGATAATAACGCATCCAATATCTCTTTAAGGGGTTTCATAAGGATCAATAGTTTTTTTTTTATTTAATTAATAGGATTTAGTTTTTAATCGTTAGGAGCAGCTCTCCATTTGTCCAAGTTTGGATGTTTTTTACTTGACGGTTTATTTTTACAATAATCCACAACAAATTCATTTTCATTTATTTTTCGGATTTTTTCAATGTAATTTAATTTTAATGCGATTTCTTGTTTTGTAATAACAGAAAAACCTAATTTTTCATTTTTATACTTAGTGGGGCCCTTTGTCGTTGTTCTTTTCTCGATAAAATCAATGTGATTTTTCATTCTTCTTTCAATATGGCTATTTGCTATAGGTTTTAAATTATCAATATTTGTTTCTATAATATCCTTCATTGAAATATCGATTTCAATACCAATACTATTTCTTTCAGAGGTCATTGCTGCAATACTAGTTGTGCCGGTTCCTAAAAAGGGATCAAGAACGGTATCACTTTTAATTGAGAACATGTTAACTAATCTATATGCCAATTCAAATGGGAAAGCGGCACTTCTTTTTCTTGTGAGTTTATTATTCAGATTTTGAGAAATTCCTTTAAAATCCCAGATATCTGAGAACCAAATATTCCTTTCTTCCCAGAAATATGAACTTTCCCTCCGAATTTTCTTCCTTTTTTCTTCTTTGAATTCTCTTTTATTACCTTTTCTAAAAATCAAGATAAACTCATGTTCTAGGGTAACATAGGCACCGGGGGGATACATACCCGAACCCATGAATTTATTTGGAGCATTTGTTTGTTTTCTCCATACAATTTCAGGTAAAGATTGAAATCCTAATTCCAAAAAATGCTCAATTATTCTTGCATGAGACGGAAAAAGTTGAAACTTTTTGCCAATTGTTCTTGTTGCATCGCCAATATTAATACAAACTATTCCTCCAGGAACTATAACCCTTGATAATTCACACCAGACTTTCTTTAATTCTTCATGCATAAGCTGGAATGCTTCTTCACTTTCGAATTTATCCAGAGATTCCTTAATTTTGGGATTTTGTTTGCAGAAAATTTCATCCCACATTTCAATCATAGGATAGGGGGGCGATGTTATAACCAAATCAATAGATTTATCCTCAATGTAAGTCAGTTTTTCCGCAGATTTATATATAATTTTATGCGTTGTACTCATGGCTATCTATCCTAATGTATGTTATTTCTTTATAAATTTGATAAGAGAATTGTTTTTATTATCCGGATGCAGTTTTTTCTTTAATTTTTCAACAATTATCGAATTAATGTTCATTTTTTCAAAAGTATCAAGTAGTATTTCCATATTTATTCTATCTTTTTTTGTTTTCAAATCCCAAAATTCGATCTTTGAGTTTTCCAGTAATTGTAATAATGTTTTAATTGATTTCTCATAATAAGGAATTAAAAT
>JAUWOE010000121.1 GCA_030612265.1 Promethearchaeum sp. | reverse complement strand
ATAACCCTGAGGTTGCTGGATATGATCGTGGAACTGTAGTGACCCCCTACTGAAATAGCTGTAGATGTTACTGCATCCTTTAGCGGTAATCCCCTAAATTCCATGGAAGTAGTAATGAAAGATATTTCGTATAACACGATTATCGACAGTGTTTACACGGATTCAAATGGAATTGCATCATTTACTTTATCCTTAATAGATATGGTTTCCGGACCGCATATTTTAAATTTCTCTTCTGAATATATGGGTGTGCAATTCGGGAATGTTTCAATAATAAGTATAGTTGAAGATTTTAATATATATTTAACAAATGCAACTCCCTCAACGGTTAATTCTTCTTTTGATACCGCAGCAATACTTTCAATCCAAGGTTATGTGTGGGATCCAGAAGTAAATGCACCAGTAAAAAATGCACAAATTCTTGCTAAAGGAGTTGAAGAAGGAGACGCTTACCCGGTTGATATTATAGATTTCATCCCGAGCGCGTCTAATGTATCCGATATAAATGGGAATTTCTCATTTGATATTTCCATGCTTGGTTGGCTACAGGGGAATTATTCAATTTATACTCAATTTATTGGTGTTTTCAACATTTCTAATGATATTCAGCAATTCTCTCCTTTAATACAACCTTATCTTGCACCTTTCGAATTATTAACTACTCATTTAGCATATACAGATGAAGATAATTGGGATTATATTGAATTTCTTGATTCAGAATATATTGAATACACTTTCACGGTAAATAATACGAGTGCTGTTAATGGGGTATCTACAACTTACCCAACAGGACCAACAATCGGTTATCGGAATAATTTAACACTTAATTTTACGGCTCAAACGTATTTAGGATCTGATTGGGCATCCGGAGCTATTTCTGTTGATGATGAAACAGAAGGTAGAAATTTAGATACTTTTATCACAAACGCAGGAGACGGTCAAGGATCGCTAATATATGATGTTTCTTCAGATGCGTTTACAGATTGGACTATAGGGCCTCATTTAATAAAAATTGAATGGACAAATGCCTCTCATACTGCAATTGGACGGTTCTGGGTGATAATTATAGGAGATGTGATTGTAGATCAAACTTCCGATCTATATCCAGATGGGCGGGGCGGTCCCACTGGTGGAAAATATTTCATAAATTCGGGATCTTCGACTGCTTACGCCGATGAATTCAATATAACCGGTAATCTTAGGGATGCTGGCACCAATGAAGCCCTCCAAAGTTATACGATTAATTATAGAATGTTCGATAACACCTGGACTGCAATAAATTCTATGTACATCGAATTGGATACTCTGAGTGAAATTATCCCTAGCATCGGTGGATACGTTGCCGATTTCAGATTCGGTGGGACTACTAATGTAAATATAGGACCTGTTCATACTGATTCATATTTTATGGGTGAATGGAATCCTGTTTTATATGGCTGGGATAATTCATGGAATACACTCTGGAGTGCATATTACGTTTCAAATTTTGCTAATGATTCCAGCACTGGATCATTTGAATTATCAGATCCTACCGATTTTACGTTTACGGCTCATTTGGATAATGTTAGATTTGCAAATGCAGGAATACCTCAAAATCGGCTTAAAGGTACTGGAACCACAATTCAAATATCATGTGAATTATTTCATGAAAGTGTTGGTAAATCGGGAATCCAAGTTTACTTACTGAATGACACAACCAGCGGAACTATTCTAGGTCCAATTGCCACTGATATTAGTGGTTATACAAATTTTACATTCTCCTTTACTCTTTCTGATACCGAGGGATCCTATTTCTACAGAATATATTTAGATACGGGCGTGGGAATTTATGAAGATACAATCGAAATTATCTACGATTCAAGCGCCAATTATGATCTTCAATGCCATTACGATCTAATACCATTCGATTCTGCTTCACCTCCTCCCTTAGGTGTTGGTGAGTCTTTTCAACTTTCGGGTGAATTACTCAATAATAGCGTCGCTCAACCTGGTGCCTTTGTAGAACTTATTGATAATGGAGCTGTGATTAATTCGGATACAACAGATGGTAGTGGATATGTTAATTTTACAGTAACATTCGGTCCAGGGTTTGAAGCTGGAAATCATAATTTTGATTTGAAAGCTTATTTCCCAGGAGGTTTTCTCACTGATTCAATCACCATTGTATTTGATCCTTATCTAAATTATACTTTTTCACCGATGTTTGATGGAACCCTATTTTCGAATATAGCGGTCCCACCTATTCGCGGAAAAGATGATACTCTCAATTTCTCATGTATTTTAACATTTGGAGGTTCCGCAAAAGTAGGCGAGACTGTCTATTTATATGATGTTACATCGGGAGAAACACAAATTGGCTCGGATGTTACAGATGTTAACGGTTATGCTGAATTTTTAATTACTCTAAATATGGGGACTTATCTGGACTCTCATGATTATGAAATTCGGACCGATTATCTCACAAACCAGACCACTGTTGTTTTCAACCCAGAACTTTATTATAGTTTCACTGCGCGTCTCGATGATGTTGCTTTTAGTAGTACTGCTGCTGCCGATACTCGTATTAGGGTTTCTGGGCAATCAGTTGAAATTTCATTAGCACTTTTACATAACTCTGCAGGCCAGAGTGGAGCCAGTGTAACTCTTACTGATTTAACCACAGGCACTGTTATTGATATCGGTTTAACGGACGGTAACGGCTATTATAATTTCACAGTTAATTATGGTCCAGGAGTAAATCCAGGACCGCATCGATATCAAATCTCTTTAACTTATGATGGTGGTTACTTTACGTTAAGTGGGGGTAATTATGAAGATTATATTTGGGTCATTTATAATAATGCACTTACCTGTCAAAGCTCAAGATCTAATTGGAATGAAGTTTTAGCAATTGGTGATACCCTTCAAACGATCACGATAACAGGAACCCTTTATGATTCAAATTCTTTAGGTTATAATTACGCTGAATTAACTTACTGGATATTACAAGGTGGTTCAGTTATCGATCCTACTGGAATTTTCTCAGTCAGCTTATCATGGGATACAAATTCCCGAGATGGAACTTTTACTGCCTTAATTTCATTACTTGGAACAATAGATCCCAGTAGAGGAAATTACTCAATTATTATTGGCTTTGATGGTACTTTAGAAATAACAGACCCGGGTTTATCCTATATCGCATCATCATTAGTTGATAATGCTACAAAATTAGAGTTTACAATTTATGACACGCCATATTTAGATACATCGTATGTTTACGATACTCAAGGAGATGGTTTTATCGTAGGAGGAACACATTTAAACATTTCCGGAACTCTTTATTACTCCAATGGAACAGCAATTGCAATTGCCGGACAAACAATAACAATTGAAATTTATGATGAGAATAACCAGCTAGTCTATACAGATACTGTTACTACTGATGCAAGTGGTAATTATGAGTTTAATGATATACTTATGCTTTGGGATGTCTCATATTATACTATCTCATATGGTGGTGATGATGCAGAAAGTTTAGATTCTGCAAATACAATAACGGAACCCCTTGTAGAATAATGGAGTTGTAACAATATAATATCAATACAAAATTGGAGGAAAATTATAAATGAATATAAAAACTGATTCAAAATTTTCTAATAAATGGCTTTCAATAGTCATTATTTCAGCGATATGTATTTCTGTATTTTCAATTAGTGGAATATTCTTACATTTGATAAATACTGAGTCAAATATTTCAAACCAAGATACAAACAACCTAAAAACTCCTCGTGCAGCTGCATATAATACTAAATTATTCATTATAAACATAAGTCAATCTCATACGGTTAGAGGATCGAATTTCACACTAAACGGATATACTCAAAAATATGAAGGTGGGTGGATAAATAAAAGCGGTCTTCCTGTTTATCCGATCATTGACACGCACCTATGTGATGGATCTGATTCTAATTTGACTCTTTATCCCAATTTAACTGTCCTTTCTGCTCTAAAAGATTCAGAGGAAGGGCAATTCAGCATTTCTATAAATGTTCCAGATGATTATGATTATACTTCAGATATGGATGTTTTGGCAAATATCACTGAAATCCAATCACAATTTATTTATGTTGACGAATATACAGTTCAAAATGCAACACTTTATCATGATATTACAACAACCACTCTACTTACTGTCGATACTGAAACAGATTCTGATCCAGTAATACCCGGAGATCAGTTTACCCTTTCTATGACTTTACAGGATTCCACAGAAACTGATCTAACTGCAACAGCGGATAGATTTAATGTTCTCACGAATGGAGCTATAAATGCATCCTATAGTATTTCATCATCGGGAGGCACTGGAACTGTTTCAATTACTGGAGATTATGGTTTTACAACTGTTGGTGTTGAATTCTTGGGAATGATCAGTAAAACTGTAGGACTTGAAACATATTATGAATATGAAAGTAGTTCACAATCAGCAACAATTGTGCGAGTTGAATCAATTAGCGGAAATATCAATATCACAAACTTAGATGATAATACGGAAGATTATGTCTACACAAATGGGAGTTTTCTAATTAGTGGTAATATTTGGGCAAATGGAGATTCCGATCTCACACTATCTAACAGAAACATTGAAATATTTTTCAATGGTCAATCCATTTTAATAACCACAACAAGAGCAAATGGAATTATAAGTGAAAGTTTTACTCTAGAAAATCTTACCGGTTATGATTATGAATCTGACACAGATATCACCATTACTATTCAATTATTGGGGTATGACAATATAACATACACAAATGCTGATTCTTTTAGAGTTACAGCAACTGCTCTTGTAAAAAACGCGCCACCTCCGTTAGATGTTTCACTTCAAAAATGGGGTTTGATCCTTCTTCCTATATTGGGGATTGCTGCATTGATTGCAGGAATTGTTATTTTTCAGAGAAAACGTATGGATGCTGCAAGTAAACTTGATTATCGCCTAAGAGCAGTTGATAAATCCGCAAAATTTGCAATTATTACTATGCTTTATTCTCAAGGACGAAAAAGAGAAGCAATCGCATACACTTACAAAATTTATACTGATCTTATTAATGAAAAATACTCTTTAAAACGAACTTCTGCGCAAACTCTCAGGGAATTTGCAATAATTTGTGTAATGAAATATGGATTGGACCCACTTCGCGTTTACCCGTATATCTCGATGGTCGAAGATATAATCTATGGAGCATATGATGTTGATAGAAAGATTTTTGATAAGGCTATTACATTATTTGGAAGAATCTTCCAAGAAATTACTGGTGTTTTACTAACATACAACCTATCAATTTCCGAACATACTAATCTCGAACAAGTGACACTCAATGTTTCTTTACCAGAAGAAGAAAAAACAAAAATAATAGGTGAAAAATAGAAAAAATTAATATTAAAATACAGATAAATAGTTCTGCAAGAAAGGACTAAAACATTTAAGAATAAAAAACAAAAAAAAATTAAGTGATTTATTATGGCAAAAAAGAAAAAAACCGCTAGCGGAAGTCAATCATTTGACTTAAGCAGTAAACTGAAAAATATCCAAACTCTTGTTCTAACAAAAAGACCGAAAGAAGCTATCGCTTATCAATATATGTTGTTCACAATGATATGTGCGATGAAATACCATGAGGCTAAACATCCCTCCCAAAGCATTCGTGATTTTGCTATGACAATGGTAAGAAATCATTCACTAAACCCAGCGAATGTTTATCCGTTTGTCCAAGAGGTTGAACAGGTAATTTATGGGGGACGGCAACCTGATGATGAGATTTATCAACGGATATTAGAACGATTTGGAAAAGTTTTTCAAGAAATTGTTGGCAAACAATTACCAAAACTATAAGAAAATAAGAAAATACTAAAGAAGGTTGAAATTTAAATGGCAATTCGAAATTATGGAATAATTTTAACACCCATAGGATTCTTACTATTAATACCAGGGATTATCTTTGCCACTGCATTTTCTGGAGTGACACAAATAGTTGGAATCGTTACTGCAATATTAGGGGGTATTTTATTTTTCATAGGTATGTCTAGATTAGTTCAGGGTAAGGATCGGAAAATAATGGGGCAAATTGTTCGTCCTAAATCCGCTGCTCGAGGTTCAGCAATATGGGCTGCTCTATTTTTCAATATAACTCCTTTACTAATGAAAAATCCCGATATAATGACACATGGTCCGCCTTTTCCACTTGCCATTTTAAGTATGGGTGAAAGTGTTGTTACCTTGTTTAAATATCAATGGTTACCTTTTGTAATTATTCTTTTTACGTTATTATGGATTTTCGGATTTTTGTTCTCAGGAAAATTTCCAAAAACAGTTAATATCTTTTTTAATTGGATTATAACAATAAGTTTAACATTCTACGTAAATTTTGGAATATTTCTATTTCTAGCCACCTTTTATGCAGATAAAACTGGTATATTTTTCTTTGAACCTTGGGCAGATGCAACAACAGTAGGTCAATTAATTACTCCTCTTATAATATCAATTTCAATATTAATCATAGCGATATATTTTCTATTGAGAATGATTAAAAACCTAAATATTTCTTTTTCCAATTTAAACGTGAAAAAGAAACACTTGGTGACCGTGAATATTCTTCTAATAATTGCTTATATAACTGCAATCAGTCCGATATATTTCGGAATAGTGCTCTGTTTCTTACCTAAAACATATCTTATAAGTTCTTATATAAAATATTTTGGTTTCATATTCGTAGCTATTGTTATATATTATGCTATATCGACCTTAATATCGACATTTAAAGATGTAGCCAAATCTCAAGCGGGAACGGGAAAAACTGTTCAGACAGGATTTAGTCTAAGTGGTGCAATTTTTATTGCTTTGCTATTCCTTGCTTGGTCTCCCTTTTTCCTACCAATCGTAGATAGAGGCATGAATAATAAAAATAATTCAATCTATAATACAGATTGGAATGGTTGGTCAAATTTTGCTCTTGCTTTGGATGTAGAGGGTTATGATGTAATGAGCATACAGTCTTCAATCAGCACAATCGATCAACTTGATCCCAATAAACAAATCATACTGGTCATTGGTGGACCGAACGTCTTTTTTAATCCCACTTCTGAAGTTCCCTATTTCTTAACGGCTTTTCGGAAAAATTTCTCCATGTTTGTCTGTGAAGATCACGGGACTGCAGGGAGTCTTTTATTTGAAACTTATGCCGCTTCAATAATTACTAATCCAACACCTTTTACACTGTTTGCTCAAGGAGTTCTGAACGATAACGCTTCATATTGGAAAGATCCTACATTTCCCGTAATAAGAAACTTTCCAGATGCTGGAATCCTCACTCAAAATGGTGTTCAAGAAGTATGTTTATCTTCATCAGGAGGATTTCTTGGAGGCACTCTTTTTGGACAGCTAGGTTGGAATTTCTTAGGTAGTACTTCCTCCCAATACAGCTGGTTAGATAAAGACAATAATGGGATATATAATGCAGACAATGATACATACAACATGCCACCTACGATGACAGATGTCCTTCAAAATCAAGATTCAATGGTAAGTGTCCTAGGAAGTATCTTGGAGGTTGGTTTGCAACTTGGGGGATACTCACAAACCGTTTTTGGGATGAAAGATATAGCTCTTAATGAACCAATTGTAATTGGTAATCGAACAGGAACACACTCTAATAGAATGTTCGTTGCAGCAGATGCATCATGGCTAGATAATGAACTAACCGCAACCGGAGACCGCATAATTACGGTCGATCGCGTGCCACAAACAATAAGTGGTTTTGATAATTTACAATTCGGATTAAATATTATTGAATATTTAGCATGTGGGCGTGATATTGAGGACTGCATTGTTGTGTTTGATGAAGCTCATATCAGACCCGAATTGGGTTATACAGAAATATCATCTGCTGCATCTTTTGGCGCAACTCAAGGATATGTTAATTGGTTGTCAACTAATCCAATTTTGGGTCTTGTTTATCCATTATTTGCGCTTCAAACCCTTCGACGATGGATACCAAAGGAAGGTAATAAGAAAAAGGTCCAACTTCGCGACCTTGAAGAAGAAGAAAGAAAACAATCCATGTTGCAATTCAGGAGTTCTTCATTCTTCTCACAAAAAATTAATTGGTACCGCCAGCATAATAAATTCAAGCAAGCGTTAATCCAACTATATAGACGTTTGGAGCGTAAGGTCAACAGATTGCTTGGTGATGCACCAGACCGCTCTGTCAATGCAATTATGAATGCTATAGAACGAGAACGTGGACAATATCTTTCTAAAGATAATTATAGAAGAATCCGGAGATTCTTTGAAAAAATGGATAGTCTGAAAAGAAATAAATCAGATATCAAAAATGAAATGGAATTTGAAGATCTTTTCATGGAAATGAGCTGGGTTTCAGACCACGTTTGAGAATCGAGAATCAAAAAATAATCAATATTTAAGTTAATATTTACAATCAATTTTTTTTTTTTAGAAGGAATTTAGAAATGGAATACAATTTATACAAATTAGAAATAAAAAAATAGGAAAAAAGGTTAAAAAGAAAAAAAAGAAAAAAAAGGTTATTAAAATGGCAGAAGTTGAAGAATTGGACATTGGTGTTGTTAGAGAAATAACACAAGATGTATTAGCCGAAGTGAGTCGAGTCATTGTTGGAATGGGCTACGAACTCCAGATGCTGTTCATCGGTTTGTTAACAAATGGTCATATTTTGTTGGAAGGCGTGCCTGGTCTCGCTAAAACAGTTATGGCAAAAACTTTCGCACAAGCGTTAGGTATCTCGTTCAATCGAATACAATTTACGCCCGATCTATTACCATCCGATTGCACCGGTTCAATGGTTTTCGATCAATCAAAAGGCGACTTTGTAATCAGAAAAGGACCAATCTTTGCGAATATCGTACTGGCTGATGAAATTAATCGAACGGCCCCAAAAACTCAAGCTGCACTGCTTGAAGCTATGGGTGAAAAGCAAGTTACAATAGAAGGTCAAACTTATATTCTGGAAAAACCATTCCAGGTCGTGGCTACACAAAACCCGATCGAGCAGGAGGGAACATATCCATTGCCTGAGGCTCAATTAGATCGATTCATTTTCAAATTATGGTTGGATTATCCCCCGGAAGATGATGAAATTGAGATAATGGCGAGGCAGCTCAGCGGTATTGCGGTAGAGATAGAACCGATTACGAACGCAGAAGAGATTATTGAATTACAACATCTTGTTGACCAAGTTTACATGGATCGCATTATCTTGGAGTATATCAAGAATATCGTGTTTAAAACCCGTAATGATCCGCAGATAGGAATCGGGGCTGGACCAAGGGCGAGTTTATTTCTTATGAAGACTGCAAAAGCCCGTGCTGCGATATTGGGGAGAGATTATGTCACCCCAGATGATGTAAAAGAGCTTTGCGTGCCAATTTTGAATCACAGGCTCATCCTCAAACCAGAGGCAGAACTCGAAGGTTTAACCACTACGGCGGTTATAAATCGGATTCTTTCCGATGTAGAGGTACCAATGTAAAAAAATATTTCCTATTTTTTATTTCTACCTTTTTATTCTTTGGAATTTCTTATCATCGTTAGATCTGATAAAATAATATGGTGTTTTAGGGCTTTTGGGTATCTGGAAATGTAATAATTTCTATCTATTTTTTAGCATAAATTCCAATTCTTCTAATAATATGGTTCGTTTACAGTCTAATTCTTCGATCCTTTCTTTAAGAATCTCAATTTGATGGGTTAATTTGGCTTTTTCTGATTCTAAAACCCCTGAGAAATCGATCAAATACTGGAATATAGCTAGTTCACGACTTCCGATCATGTTTTTTGATAATATTGTTGGAAATCGGTACTGGTTTTTCTGGGGTTAAAGTTTTAATTGTTATGTTTGACATTTTTTTATCTACCTGCTTTAATCTAAAAATTAAAAAATTTTTCCTTCCTATTGTTAAATTCTTCAACCATCTCAAGAAATGAATTCTTGTTTTCTTCTGCGTTGTTTGATGAACCTCTTATTCGTTCATGGGTTTCACTTTTACCACATAAATTGCACATTCCGTTATAGAGTTTGCTAATAAATTCTCCACAATTGGGACAAACTTTCATATTCGACCCATGAAATAGAAAATCCTTCTCATCTGGCGATAAATCACCGATAAAATCACGCGCAGACTCTACCTTGAAATTCTCGTCTAACATCCAATCTTCATTCATTTTGATCACTTCTTTTAACTAACCACAATATTTTGAACTAGTTCGTTGACCGCTCCATTTTTATTATTAGATAAAATTGGCGGTACTCCTCCATAGAATATGAGAAATTCATGGAGATTAAATGGCTCAGGAGTTTTGTTTTTATAAAATTCAGTAATTCCTGTGCAAATGTATTTGTTTTCTGCCTTCAAAAAGATAATATGAAGGTAGAATCTGCCATATTTTGAATAGATTATATCACCCAAAATAGGACTACATCCGACACTAGCAAAACCGAATTTTATCCCTTTTCTGTCACTTTTTGCGTCTCCTGTGATAAATGATAAATAAGTTTCTGGATATTGCATGGCGTTAATTTTTTTAATAGATTGATGAAGGCACTCTGAAAGAAACTTAGGGAATTTTGCAAGGTCCCTCGAACAAGTTAATCCGATTTTCATTTTTATCAATTTTTTTGGGAAGTCTTGTAAATATATTATTGGTTGTCGATATAAATACCGATAAATTTCCTATTGGAATAAGAAATCTAACCACGAATCATCTGGATCTTTGATTAGAATATTCTCGATATTATTGTATTTCTTATCAATAACCTTACAGAATTTATTGAAAGTATTGTATGGTATTTTGAAGTATTTGTAGATTTCTCTGACAGGAATAAATAGATTTTGATATTGGGAAACGAAATATATCGAAACTGCAGATATTAAAGATTTAGATTTTTTATTGAGCTCCTGATCGAAAAATACATGCCGAGTTTCTTCCAATATCATATTTATTACTGCCTAATTCTTAGGGATCGACAAAACCAACTTAATTTTTTCTCGGAACAATACATAAAAAATCTGAGCAAAAAGAATTTAATTGCAGCTTAAATAAATAAAAAGAAGTAAAAAATCATGAGTTCATCCGGTCTATTCAACCGTCTCGACTATGTGGTATGGTATGTAATATTTAAATTATCTTTGAAAAAAATCTTTAATTATTGGCGGTAATCTCTTTGAAAAATCATAGGTCTTAAAATTAAATTCAAGCAGGAAAAAAGGTATAAAAAAGGTATAAAACAGAGCATGGGACTATTCTATTGTAATTAAAAAAAAAAGGAAAAAAATGAGAAAAAATACATTCTCATTAACCATTCAGTCTTATCTTACCTAATCTCTTAAGTTTTTCCCAATTACTATTTCCTTTCACTTTTTTGGTTGAATTAAAGATTTGTGGTAATTTTATTTTGATTATTGTATCTCCGGGATTA
>JAUWOE010000206.1 GCA_030612265.1 Promethearchaeum sp. | reverse complement strand
ACCTTCAATTTACCGATATCATTTGTATAATGCATGATTTGACGAGATAAATTTGAAATTTCCACATTATCCCCATCAACGATCCTTATATTTCCCACACCACTTGCACAAAGTATTTGAACTGCCGGACATCCTAATCCTCCCGCACCAATTACCAAAACTCTAGCATTTAGCAGTTTATTCATTCCTTTAGCGCCAATTTCTTTAAGGATTATTTGACGGGAATATCGATTGATTTGATCAGAAGATAAATTAAATTTTTTCAATTTAAATCGATTAAAATTAAATTTTCAACGTTTTTTTATTTAGTGATTATTTGTTATAATCCAAGTTTTAGTCTGCCTTCTTTATTTCTTAATATATAAATAAACGGGAAAATGTTCATCAGTTTTAATCTTGAATGATTTCCTCCAATACTTCTTAAATTTCTTAAGATCCCATCTAATATTGATAACTATTCCTCCCGATTTCACCATTTTAATCACATGAGAGCAGTATGTATAATTAGATGGTAAGAAGAAGCAATATATAATATCCATTTCAGAAATATCGTAATTAAACAGATCATCTTCTTTTATCTTGCATAGATCAGAAAGATTTTTTCTTTTAATTTCACTCTCTGCAGTTTTTATTAAATTTTCATTAATTTCTAATCCCAGTGATATTAAACTATAAAATTCTGATGCGTAAATAATTACTCTACCATCACCAGCACCTAAATCAACTAATCTCTGGCCTTTCTTAATTAAGCCTTTTGCATAAAGAAATTTAAAAATCGATTCAATTACAGTAATTGGAGTTGGTAAATATGGTAATGCTTCCTGTGTGTTGATTTTCCACGATTCTTTCTTCCAATATTCATTCATTGTTAATCAATCATCAATAAATTTGCCCCAAAATCTCTTCTTCTAAAACCTTTACTATATTTATTTGCTCTTTTAAAAATTCATTTAATCCATGTTTTTCTATCCACCGTTGGAAACGCTTTTCGATTGTAACCTTGCGAGTCCCTGAATGGAGCTTGTCTGAAAAGCAGACTAATTTCTCTTCGATAGTTTCAGGTATATAGTTTCGCTCGGGAAGTTCAAATTTTCTTGCGTCTTCTATAGTTAATCCTGCTAAAAGGTGCCGTTCGACAACCCTTGCTAGTTTTTCTGAAGATTTAAAACCTAGTTTGCGGATAATATCGCCACCAACAGGCCCGTGTGCCATTGAATGTAAAACACACCGTCCAATATCGTGCATTAATGCACCAATTTTTACCAATTCAATATCTACTTTTATTTTCGTTATGTTATGTGCCAAATTCCGTGCTTTGCGCATAACAGCTAGCTCATGATTAATAATATTCTTAGTTAAACCCAGATTTTTCATTATTTCAATTGCTTCTTCTTTTGTAGGTAATGATTTTGAAAAATCTATTGTAGATTTTGCTTTGAGATCTTTAATTCTTTCATCTATGTCAGATTTTTGCAATTTATTCAAAGATTTTCTCATTCTAAGCAAATCTACTCATTAATAAAAATAAAATATATCTAAAAAAATACTTAAATTTCTAATTTCTTAATAATATCACTATTTGTTTGTGCTTTTAGAAATCATTAATTCTGCAATCTGTTCAAACGAATCTACAACGTTTTCCCCCGTTTTTGAAGAAATAGCCAGGTAATTATTCAAAGATTCCTCGGAAATAAAATCTTCAACATCATCCCTTGCAACAGCAAAATTATGACCTTCGTTAATCAAATCTTGTTTTGATGAAAGTAGAATTATTGGTATGTTTTTTGTATTTTGGCGCACTATTTGAATCCATTCGTCTAATTCTATAAAAGTAGATGGCCGTAATGGATCGAACATCATGATACACCCAGATGCCCCCAAACAGAAATTAGGCAACATGACGCGAAACCTCTCTTCTCCTCCAAAATCCCAGATTTGCAGAACTGTCTTACCTTTCGACGTTTCGCAGTTCGTGACACTAAAATCCACACCAATAGTCATCTTTGTGCCGCCAGAAAAAAGACCTGTAGTATATCGACGTAATAGAGTAGTTTTTCCCGATCCGCCCGATCCAGCAATTATTAGCTTAAATAGGAATTTGTCTGTCAAGATGTTTCACTTTATACTTATAAAAATTTTCTTTCTATTTTAAAATTTCGTTCACTTGCAATGTGTTTAAGATATTAAAAAATAGAATTTTTGAACTTAATAAATTTCCTATAGTTCAAAATAATATTATTGGGTTAGAAAATATGGGATATATAATGGCTTAAAATGTATCATGTAATCGATTTAAGAAAATTTTTATTTATAAAACAAATTCATGATTGATTTTTGTAATTTGATAAAATTTTGTCTTCTTTTGATTTTTTTCATAAAAAATTATATCTACATTTATTTGATAATTCTCCAATTTCAAAGGTAAGTTACCATCCCGCCTAAATTATTATCATGGTTAATTGCTGTGTGGTTAGCCCCATCTCTTTCATGGGTTTTCCCAATTGGCCCACAAAATCGAAACACTCTTGATTGATCAATTGTTATTAATATTTTTATCTTTTATTGAATATCTTTTTAAATCTGTTCTTTAATAGTGATATTAGATACCAAAATGAAATTGAATCTCGAAACCCTCCCTAGTATCAAAAATCTGTTAGATGTTGAGAATGATCGAAGTGGAAGTTATAATCTAGTTGTATTGATAAAAAACGGCGTTACAATCCATCATTATGAAGAAATCTGGGATAAAAACCCACATTATATAGAAAACCCACAATTTAAACTATTGGTAAGTCAATTAGAATACAATGCGGTTAGGGATTTGGAATATCTTCAAAAAATTACAATAGAAGACGACAAGGTAATCAGTATTTATCTAGTAATGAATAAATTAACCCCTCTACCCGAGAGTATTGTAAATCTCGTAAATCTGCAATCGCTAAATATAGAACATAATTGTCTTAATGGTTCATTTTCCCAGAATGATGAAAAAACCATTGAAAAATTGAAAGAACAAGGCTGTAAATTAAATCTTTTGTCTTTTCAAGAGTATTATAAATCTCATAAATCTGCAAGGGTCATGCGGAAAGCGAAAATAAAATCGGCTCAAAGAGAAATAGTTAAAATCGGCTCAAGAAGAAAGAAATAATTAAACTTGAATAATTTGACCAAGATCATGATAAAAAGAAATGTTTACCTGCATACAACATCATTTAATTCCAAATCTCTTTAAATCGTTTTTTTTAGTAAAACTGATTTGAAAAAACTTTTTTTGATGATCCATTTTTGGTTTTTAGATGATTTCAAACTTTTTACCGTGATTTTGCTCCTTAAACAGCCTATATCTTAAAAAAATATTAAAAAAATCACATCGGAGATATTAATTTAATACCCGAAAAGAAGAAGAAAATTATTCGCACTATAAAGTAACATGTTACGATAAATGTTAGAATTTTTGGGATTTAAAATATACTTATGAACATCGGAGATAATAATTCTTTAATAATATCTAATGATCTTGGTTTTGTTACATCATTCCTATAACTCTGCCAAGTTCCAACTCTGGAATCCCACCTAAACCCGTTGTTTTTTGATTTCTGAATAATACACAAATATTCCAAAATAATATTATTGGGTTAAAAAATAAGAAGTAAATAATAGGGAATTTTTAGTAGAAAACGTTTTTAGTCAAAAAAAACATTTATTTATATGGAGATATTAAAAAAAAATAAAGAAATAGACAAAAATGTCTTTCGAAAAAAATCCTTTGCAGATATAGGATGGATTCTTACTTTTAATGATGTTCTAATACTTCCTGGATACACAAATTTTAATCCTTCAGAATGTGATCTATCATCAAATATTGGGCCATTTCATTTTAATTCTCCAATTATATCCGCTTCAATGGATACTGTAACCGAGGAGGAAATGGCGATAAGTATGGCTCTTTTCGGGGGCTTGGGAGTTTTACATAGAAATTGTAAATATCAAAAACAGTTAACCATGGTCAAAAAAGTAAAGAGGGCTAGGAATTTTATCATCGAAGATGTAGCAACTGTTGAACCAGGAACGACAATAGCTGAGGCAAAAATTTTAATGAAAAATCGGGGAATTAGTGGTTTCCCTGTAATTAACTCAAAAAATAAAGTAATAGGGATAATTACACAAAGAGATATTCCGTTTGAGAGTGATTTCGAAGGTATTGTTGGAGATGTAATGACTAGAAATCCAATATGTTTACCTGCAAATGTATCTAGAGAAGAAGGGCTTGCTAAATTATATGAAATTAGAAAAGAAAAAATTCCGTTAGTTGATTCTGATGGAAATTTAGCTGGTTTAATAACAAAAAAAGATTTGAAATCTAATTATCCTTATGCATCAAAGGATAAAAAAGGTAGATTATTATGTGGGTTAGGTTGTTCTCCGTTTTTACCCAAAAATCCAAAAGACTTAGAAATATTTAAAGAAGCAGCTAATTTAGCGGATATTTTAATGACGGATGTTGCTGAATTCCATAAAAAGGATGATATAGAAGGCACTAAGGAAATAATGGAAATAATAGATTCAAAATTTGTTGTTGGAAATATTGGAACTTACGAAGCGGCTGAGGATCTTATTTGCAACTCAGGATTTCCCGAAGATAAATTTATTGGAATAAAAGTTGGGATGGGGAGTGGGAGTATTTGTACCACTTCAATTCAAACTGGTGTTGGGGCACCCACATTTTTCGCAACAGCTCAAGTGGCAGACGCAATTAACGATTATGCACCCGGAAAAATCAGTTTGATATCGGACGGTGGGTTTAAATTTCCAGGAGACCTAACGAAAGCATTTGCTGTCGGGGCTGATATGGTAATGAGTGGACATTTCTTCGCTGGCTGCACTGAATCTCCAGGAGAACTCGACAATATACAAGGGAGAAAAGTAAAGATCTACCGGGGAATGGGGAGTAAGGAAGCACGCGCAATTGGTGAATTTGTTTTCGATAGATATGTTAAAGATTCCAAGAAATTAGCAGAAGGTGTGAGTGGTTATACTCCGTTTCTTGGACCTCTACACGGTGTACTTTCATCACTTGAAGAAGGTTTGAAGAATGGTTTAATCTATGCTGGTGCTAAAGGAATTTCTGAAGCATATAAAATTAAAATTGGCCGTATTAGTGTGGCTGGTATTAACGAATCAAATGTTCATGATCTAATTCGATAACTTTTTTTCTTTCAATATTTATTTTTCAAATAATTTTAAGCTGAATTTATCGGGATTAGTCGTTTTTTCAAGAATTTATACTTATATTTTAAAAGTAAGATATATAAAAGCGCTTTTACTACTTCAATTATGTGATATTTAGTAATAATTAACACAAATGTATAAGATATAAAAATATAAGCACCCTTATTTATATTGATCTTAACATTTTTGAGGTAATATACAATGGCAAGCAAATTTTACACACTAATGAAAAAAAGAGGTTTTAGTGAAACCTTAGTTGTGCTGAACAGTTTTGATAATAAAGAAGCAGTTCAAGCACGATTCTTTGAGAAATTCGAAGCTTCTGACTCTTATTATAACGCATACCTAAGAGTTAAGAAAAGTTTACTAGATACTGGTTTGATAAAATTCAAACTAAACGAAGCAAATGAAAAAGTCATTTATTTGACTGAAAAAGGTCTTAAAGTATTAAAGAAGATCAATGAAATTGAGAAATTAATTGATTAAACAATTTTTTTTTTTTTATCTTTAGAAAATTTTCATGATTACATAAAGATAATCTTTTATTTTCTGGGCTTCAAACCATCTGGATGATTCTGTCATAATTTTTCAACATGATATTTATAGAATCTTAGAAAAAAAATATGATTATTTCATGTTAATGCCTGAAAACTCTTTTTCCACAAAAGATCAATGAAATTCCCAGTTCGTCAGCTTTAGATATTACTTGCCCGTCTCTAATAGATCCACCGGGATTTATTATAGATTTTGCACCGACTTCAACCGCTGCAACTAATCCATCGGGGAATGGGAAAAATGAATCTGTCCCCATGACACTGTCTTTTAAATCATGACCAAATTCTCTAGCTTTTTGAGCTGCTAATTTTACAACATGTACGCGACTCTGTTGACCAGCCCCTATCCCGAGTGTGTAAACTCCTGTATCGTATTCTTTAACAAAAGCTGCAGAATTCGATTTTGCCCATTTACTAACTCGATAAGCAAAAATAAGAGCTTCTTTTTCCGGATCTGTAACATCGCGTTTTGTTTTAAGATCCCATGATTTGATTAAAGGACCACTATCATAATCTTGTATTAATGCCCCGCCCAAAACACCACGTATTTCAGGATCTTTATAAATTTCCTTACTTTTAGTTAGTAAATCTCCAAATTTAACAATACGAATATTTTTTTTACTTTCAAATATCTCTAATGCTTCATCATCGAAATCAGGTGCGAGTAAGACCTCAATAAAGACTTTCTTTTCATTAACCAAAAATTCTGCTACAACTTTAGATATTTTCTGGTTAAATCCCCAAATTCCTCCAAACGCAGATAAAGGATCTGTAGAAAAAGCGCGCTTGCATGCTTCTAACTGTGATTTATAATCAACAGCTATACCATTTGGAGTTGTATGTTTAAATATTGTGCAAATATGATGATTTTCATGATCTTGCTGAAAATCCAATAAGGTTTGAATACAAGAATCTATATCGAGCCAATTATTAAACGAAATTGCTTTCCCGTGTAATTGTTTCAAATTTTGGAGGCCTGAATTAGAAAAAACATCTTGGTAGTATGCAGCTTTTTGTTCCCAATTTTCTCCATATCTGCAGACTTGAACTTTTTCATAGAGTTTAAGTAT
>JAUWOE010000222.1 GCA_030612265.1 Promethearchaeum sp. | reverse complement strand
TTGATCACCCCAATCTGTTAATGAGTTGTCCGGTGTAGCCAAATAACTATTAATTGCGCCCCAATCAATAGGGTATCCACAGAGTGGTTCTGCATACATTGAACATCCTTCATTCATAAATGTATCATCGTCTGGATTGTAATCATCATGAATCAAGTGTTGATATTCGTGAGCGATAATGCTTTCATATAAGTTTGTTCTTGCTGCATCATCTCCAACTCGATTTAACCAGTCATGGGAATCAATAGTTATAATGTTCCTATCAATGTATGCTTCAAAACTTGGAGAATAAAATCCAGCAATGTAATATGGATATCCCGGATTATAATATGATTCATCTCTCACATTTGAAACCATGATTATACTTTTTCCTTCTAAATCGAAATAGCCACCTGGTGGTACTAAACCCCATGCTTCCAATAATGAATAACTACCATCATGAAAATCGGGTGTCCCAAAATATTGAGTATCTATTGGATAGATGGTGTTATCAAACTCTTCCAATAAGTATTCTACGTGTTCATCGGTGATAACCGGAGTATCTCGAGGATCTCCTTCAGGATAATCTAAATTCTCTTGGACCCATACTTCAGCAAAGTCTCCTACAGCTCTGCATTCATAATATGTCCAGAAATAATATCCGTAATAGTTATCTAAAGCTAAGGCTAATATGAAATCTCCAACAGAAGCAGCGCTTCTTGGTCCTCCAGAACTAGAACTGGATGAAACAAGAGGTACATCTGATGAAATTCCATAATTTGTGTCTCTAAATTTTTCATCCAAATTTATAGGCTCATAATCTGGTAATTCAGATTTTGAACTTACATTGGAAACAAATATTAAAGACATTGCAAATGTATTTAGAGCCAGCATTGCAATTATCATAGTTGTTACAATTTTTTTCATTTTAATCACACACTTATAATTCCAAATAAATCTGAATAAATCTAAATATATCTGATTACATCTGATTTAATTCCCCCAATTTATTCGAAACTAATAGTTATCAATCAATTTTTGCTATATTTCTTGTAAACTTTCCAAATAAGTTCACAAATGACCTAAAAATTCATCGATATAAAGAAATTCATGAATTATATTTATAAGAATTTCGGTTCTAATATATAAATGGGAAAGAAATCCCATAAAAATAATTTAAACTTTAAAAAATTTATTAAAATGGAATAGTTTTAAGGGACTATTACGTATTTCATGTTGATTTTCCTTTTTCTACCTATCGATCGCAAGATACATTTATATTTTTACAAAATTAGTATTACTCAATGGCGATATTTACTGATGCACAATTAATTATATTCCTCTATTCCTTTTGGCTTCCGGCACAATTTGCACATTTAATTGCATTTATAATAGCAAACAAAGATGATATTTATCTTGATTGGAAGATCTTTTATTTGGGTGATTTGGGTTCATGGGGATTGTTATGTGGCGTTACCGCTTTACTAATATACATTATACCCGATACACCGCATTGGGTACTTTATATATATTATGTGATTCACATCTTTGTATTAAGCACAATATTGTCAGATGTATCAATGTCTCAAGAAACAATCTCGATCGCTAATTTAAAAGCATTTATTGTAGAAACACTGGTCGAATCAATTTTAATCCCATGGGCTGCAGGGATAGTTATTGGTTCGGGCGTTGCTCTGCTAGTTCATTTTGTATGAATGAAAACTATTTAATCAAAAATTCTTATTTTTTCTTCCTTTTCATCATTATGCTCATGAAATTTCATCAATTGTGGAACTTCATCTGATTCTAAATTTCCCATTTTAAGCCAATTTTGAGTTGATTCGTAAGCTCTCTTAATTAATTCTTTAGATTTTGAAAAATCTTTAGGTGATACTGTCAAAGGGCAAAGAGGTGGAATAATTTTTAATTTTGCTTTTTCTTTGTAAAATTCAATATCTGTAGCTAATTTTTGATGTTGCATGTAACTATAGGATGTCAGCACCATTTCAATCAAACTTGATGGTTCCTCGCGCCGATCACAAGTATATCCGGTTGGAAGAACAATAACTTTTGTCGCTCCAAATCTTATAGCGGTTGATATCGGGGTATTATTTAGAACACCCCCATCTACAAGGATATGGTCCCCAATTTTTACAGACGGGTAAGTCACTGGAATAGCAGCGCTTGCAAGAAGAATTTGAACTGCTTGGCCTGAAGAAAAAACTACTTCTTCACCTGTTAGAATATCAGTAGCAACCACATGAACAGGAATTTTTGTATCCTCTAAATTTTTGCAGGGTAGGACTTTTACTAATAATTTTTCCAACCCGCTTGAATTGATAAGATAATTTTTCACCTTAGCAACTCTTAGTATGCTTTTTAATGGAGAAATAGGAAATATATCTTTGGATTTTATTGAATTCCAAATTTCTTCTAATTTTTGAGCACCATTCATATCTGGATGGTAAGCGTAATATGTTGCATTCAAAGCACCAACTGATGTCCCAACTACAAAATCAGCAGTTATTCCATACTCAATCAATGCTTTTAGCATTCCCACTTCCATACTACCAAAACTTGAACCACCTGAGAACACAAAAGCAATTTTTTCAACCATATTTTATTTTGGTTATTTCTACTTATTTATTCTACTAATATGAAATATATGAGAATTTGAGCAGAAAATGGAATTTTAAAAAGTATTTTAGAAAAAAGGGGGAAAAACTAAAAAAAATAAATTATTCTTCTAATTCTTCTCGAACCAATTCGGTAAGAGTTCTGAATTTAACTGCATCAGGTAATGGCCCAATGATTTTCAAGTCTCCAGACATATACGCAGATGTAGCATCAATCTCCCCTGTAAAAACACCAGCAGCAGTCTCGCCAGTCATCTCTAAGGTAACATCCCCATCATCAGCGTCACCTTTGCCAGATGTAAATTTTCCATCTGCTATTTGTAACCAAAAATTATCTGTATCACTAAGTTTAATTAGCAATTTGCGATTCCAATCTTCCACTTCCTCTTGAACATCTTCGGATTCATTACTAACTTTTAGGAATAAAGTTAAATAACCTTCTAAATCAGCAATTCCGAAAGTTCCGGATTCAATCTTGTCCATTATAGCTTCTTTATCTACCATTTTTGTTGACCTCAAATAATATATTAATAATACTCCAAATAAGTAGTTTCTATCGAATTTAACTAATAAATGGATTATATAACAAAATTTGCTATTTATTTTAAACATTTTGTGATGTTTTGTTTTCAGCATTTAAAGTCGGCTCAAACTTGGACCAAACTCAAAATTTTCAAAATCAACTCATTTTTTCTCGAGAATGATAGTGATTGGTATCCACTAATTTAATTAATATTCTTAATGTAATTTTATATAAGTAGGAATTTTAAACTATATTGTAAGTGATAAAAAAATGTTAACAATTTTACAAGATGAAACTAACAAGTTTTTAACCGGATTTGTCAATCTTTTTGCGGATTCAGCAGCAATTATGCTTGTCATATGCGGATTAATGGCTTTAGTATGGTTCTTCTATGAAGGTGTTAGGCGGGGATGGGTTAAGCCTAAAGGAGAAGAATGGGAACGGGATAAAGTATCCCGCGCTTTGAAGGTTATAATCGGATTGGGAATTATATTAGGAGTGATTACACTTTTAACCGGAATTGTAACCATGGTAATGAATATTCGACCTTCATTAGCCTACGAGAGACTATATGGTAGTCATTTTGATTGGTTAACCAGTATTTCTCTATTGGTAATGGGAGTTGCAATGTTCCTAAAACCTCTTGAAGATTTACCACTGGCAGCTTTGATTGGATTGGCAGTAGGTGCTGCGGCAGCTCTTTTGGTTGCTTTGATTCTTCCACAGGATTTTATTGCAACTATGAATGGATTCATTAATATGAAATGGATCCTATTTGCACTGTTTGCAATTGTAGCAACAATTGTTGGAGTTGCGATTAAATTTTGGCTATCAAGCATTGAAGCAATATCCAAGTTTATTTCTTGGCCTCCAATGGCATTAATCACTGCAGCTTTCTGTTTAGTTCAAGGATTTATGGTTTGGATTGGTGGGCATACACTAATTATGATAGGTTAAAAATTTTTTTAAAAAAAATTGATTTACTCTTTTTTCATTTATTTTCTTTTTAATGCTTTTTTACCCACCATGAATTGAGGAAATTAGAGTAATCGTCAAAGGACTATTAATTTTTTGATTCAAACCACCCGAAAGTGATATATCTACATCATCAATTAAACATAAGATTCCAACGGCTAATTTTCTCGTATCACCATCTAAAAGCTGAGAATTTTTTGGTATAAAATATTTCTTTTCAACTTCATGAAGGACATTTAAGATTGTATCTTTCTTATTAATTGGAATTTCAGTTTGATCTATTCCTGCTGTACTTCTTAAGCTGGAAAAGAATCGAATTTTAATTTGAATTAATGATTCAGAATTTGATATAGACATTATTTAGATCAAATGGAGACTTCCAAAAAAAAGTTCTGAAATGATAATTGAATATTTTTTGATAATAGAAATGTGTTTTTTTATACTATTACACATTTCAAAAAAATTTTCATAAATTACTGATGTTTTTTGTGAGTTAAATCAATTTAGAGAAATTACGTATTTTTTTACACACTTTTTACACAACATTTAAATATTAGTGTTTCTATTATTTAATAACAACATAAAAATTATAATGGTGAAAAAAAATGAAGAACAATCAAAAATACTATACGGAAAAAAGTGCTTACGGCATTATTGCGGAAAATTTTAACAGAACAAGCTATACTCAAATTAGATTTTAATTTTTTTTTTTATTAATTTAAATGATGTGTATAAAAATATGTATAATTAAAAATAATATTAATATTCATGGTGTTATGTTAAATGGAAATACAAATAGAAACTCAAAAAAAAGCGGGTACTGAAGCTCAAACTGGTGAAATTCTATCTATAAGCTCCGAAGACACTAAAAAAAATTATATGGGCTACATAGCAATATTTATTTCACAATATTTCTCACTAATTGGAAGCCAAATTGTCTCTTTTGCTGTAATTTGGTATTTAACGATAACTACAGGAAGCTCCTTAATTCTATCGCTTGCAACCTTCGCAAATTTAGTTCCTATGATAATTGTTTCACCTCTTGCAGGTGTTATAGCCGATAAAATTTCTAAAAATTTTATGTTAATATTTACTGATGCATTGCAGGCAGTAGCTACTTTAGGGTTAATAATTCTCTTTTATCTTGGTATATTTCAGATCTGGCACATAATTTTATTAATGGGAATCAGGGGGATATGTCAAGGGTTCCAAATGCCTGTTTCTGTAGCAGTGACATCTTTAATGGTTCCTGATGAAAAAATCAAAAAAATCAACGCTATTCAGCAGATACTCGGTTCTGTCCTTATGATAAGTACACCTGCTATAGGTGCTTATTTGATAAGTGTATTCCCAATTCAACAGATTTATTGGTTGGATGTTATCTCATTTATTCCTACTGCAATAGTGCTCTTGTTCATAAGAATCCCAAAGGTCTCTGAAGATGGAAAATCGCAAAAAATGTCTTTTAAAAAAGATTTCGGAGAAGGATTGAATTACATAAAAAAATCGGGATTAATGTCTGTTTTCTTTATGTTTGCAATGGCAAACTTTATTGTAGTGCCCATTTTCAGCTTACTTCCCTTACTAGTTGTTGATCATCATCAAGGAACTGTAACTCAGTATGGAATTACTGAAATCATGTTTCACGTAGGACTATTACTTGGAAGTTTCATTTTAATCGCATCTAAAAAAAAGTCAACCATGAAATCCGTGGTTACTTTTGGAGTATTACTCTCAGTAAGTCTTTTATTGATGGCATTTGTCCCACAAGGTTTATTCTGGCTATTTTATATAACCTGCGCCATCTTAGGACTGGTGTTAGCATTTATTGATACTCAGTTGATAAGTGTGTTACAAACCAATATACCTAAAGAATTACAGGGGAGGGTTTTTTCAACAATGTTCACAATCATCAAATCGATTAATCCAATCGGTTTGGTCATTTGGGGTGTTTTAGGCCAGTTCATTCCAATTTACTGGATTTTCATATTAAGCCCAGTTATTTCATTGGTAATTTATTTTATCTTGTTAAAAACCACTAAAATAACTCATTACGGGGAAAAATGATATATTAAAAATTATGTTAAATCGTGTTGGTTGTGAACTTTTTTTCTTTTTTTCACATAATTACTTTTTTCTTATCATTTAAATAACTTTTCTAATCGAATTTTTATCCCATATTCTAAAAGCTGCAGAAGATAACTCTCGGCACTGAGTATTGAACTATATTTTCGCTCA
>JAUWOE010000247.1 GCA_030612265.1 Promethearchaeum sp. | reverse complement strand
ATTTCTTTCTGTCTTATCGGTACCTCTTCGGCGGGAATTTCTACACCAAGATCTCCGCGAGCAACCATAATTCCATCGGAAACTTGCAAAATTTCATCAAAATTATCAAGAGCAATGGGGCGTTCAATTTTGGATATAATTTTGACCTTTGGAGCTCCCGCATTATCAAGCATAGATCGGATAGTTTTTACTTCGGAGGCATTTGCAATGAAAGAAGCGGCTAAATACTCGGGCTTTAATTTAGAGATGAGTTTTAAGTCATGTATGTCTTTATCTGTCGGATTTTTGGTACTAAGGGATCCCGATGGAATATTGACGCCTTTTCGGGATGATATAGGGCCACCTGCTATAACTTCAGTTTGAAGATAACCATCATCCATGTTTTTAGATATGACTTTTAATCGAACGAGCCCGTCATTGATAAAGATGGCATTTCCAATTTGAATATCTTTCAGAAAACCCTTATACGAGATACAAGCTTGTTCTTTATTTCCTACAATAGATTTTTCGTACAATTTGAAAGTATCTCCGTGTTTTAAAATGACTTCACTTTCCATTTGTCCTATACGAATTTTTGGACCTTGAATATCAATTAAAATTGCCAGTTCGGGTGTAACTTTCCTTATCCGATTAAAAAGTTCTTTAACTTCTTTCCCTTCTTTGGATGCATGGGACATGTTTATTCTAAAGACATCTACACCCTGATCTCTGAGCTTTTTTAGCATTTCTTCTGAGCTGGACACCGGTCCCAATGTAGTTACTATCTTTGATTTTACTAATTTGTCTAAAATTTCGAAGTTTTTCATCTATAACACTAAATATACATCCTTGAAATAAACCTTAAAATATTATCTCTTTAAAGTTACATTAGGACGGTTTGAGAATGGGTTTTTATGATCCGAGGGAAAAACTGAAAGGAATTTTAGATGCAGAAGAGCGTCGATTGATCAAGGGATTAATGGATTTAATAGGAGATGTTTTTGGGTTTAATTTCAATACCGAAAATGGGTTTGTAGTTGAAATTCAGATGATTTCAACGGGGCTTGCTGCGATTCCAAGGAGTTTACAAAAATTTCCGAATTTGTATAAACTTCAACTTCAAACCAATAAAATTAGGAAACTACGGATTTTGGATGAATGTAAAAATCTCCAAATATTGAATTTAAGCGATAACCAGCTGAATACTGCAGGTTTAACCCTTCTTTCGAAAATTACTGGTTTGAAATCTATCGATTTTTCGTATAATAAAATTGATTCATTAGAACATTTTGCAAATTTAAGGGAAATTGAATCATTAAATCTAAGTTATAATGAACTCAAGGAAATTCCACCGCTCCCCAATCTTTCAAGACTAAAATATTTGGATCTTACGGGAAATCCGATAAGCAAATTGGAAAATCTTCAATTTATTGAAAGTTTAATAAGCATAAAATTAGATGTTTCACGATTCTCTAACGAAGAAAAAGAAGTTTTAAAGGAAGGAATGGATAAAATTAAAGATTTTTGCCGAAATTCCAAGAAGCAATAATTTAGTAATAAATTATGATAAGAGATCACAAATAAAATAATATATAGGTTATTATAGAAATATTTTTTAAATGGATAATATGATAAAAAGAACCATATCCTTACCAGAAGAAATTTATATTAAATTAAAATCAAAAAAACGAAAGAATGAAACATTTCCTGAACTAATTCAACGTTTACTAAATGAAGAAGAAATGAAAGAGAAAAATCATAAGATTATGGATTTAGCTGGGGCTTTTGGGGAAAATTCGGATGAATGGGAAAAAATTGAAAAAGAATTATATAAAGATCGTTTAAAACCATCAAATCGAGAAAAAAGAATATTTGATAACATTTGATAAATTTTAGGTAAGTAACTTTATTAAAAATTAAAAATTGGACAAAAATATAGTATCTAATCAATTATTACTTCTCAATGATTTGCTCTTTGATTTTTATTCCAAAGTGAGTTGCGCCAGGACCCAAATTAACCAGAATTTTATCTCCTACGTTTAACTTCGGAACCGAAATTGGCGACCCGTCCACACCGACTACCATTACAGTCTCGGCATTTTGAAGAGTAACCTTAAGGGGAATAACATTTTGACTCTGATTTTCTCCTTTAATCACTTCCAAATTAATTAGAAGCATAGGCCGTGTTTCAATCTTAACCCTTCCTACAGATACAACTCGCGTATTTCCCTGTGCATTAACAATTAGAACCTTATCTCCTGCCTGTAATTCCGATAAATACTTTGTTTGAGTTCGGATTTCATCTTCATCCAAAATTTTTAAATTTTCAGCAGGAACCAATATATATTCGGAAACATCCCCTGCATTAACTCGAAATGGTCGCGATTTTACGAATTCCGAATCAAAAACTTCTGCATGAACCAAGGCAAATCCCATTGCAGTATTTCCAACCAACATCCCCTCACCGGGTTTTAAGATTGAAGAAGTATCAACACACACGCGATCTGCTTCAGGTATGGAGGTTATTTTTTTTATTGTAGCACTTTCTAATTTTAGTGTTTGGGATGTTTTTAGAAATTTTTTAAGTTCAATTAAATCATTTTCATTGCCTGGAGAAAAAATCAGCCCGTCCACACCAAGTTCCAAAGTATGTAGAAGAAGCTCTGCGTCAATAAGTGAGGATCCTACATCAGCATAAATTTCACAGTCCATGGAATTAAATCGAGCAATTAGATTTTCAAAAGGGATTACCTTCCAATTTGTGTGTTTGCAGATTATGAAAAATATTCCTTGTTTTGCTAAGGATACTGCCAGATTTTCTTGCTCCTTTGATGAAATATCTAAAGAAACACCAAAAATGTTTGATTTTTCAAGGAATTCCGTAATTTTATCCTTTTCTTCGTGTTTAAAAATCGGGATTATTCCCATTATGGTAAAATCATTAGAATAAACAGAGCACCTCTTAATTTTTACCAGATTTTCGGCAATTTTTCCGCTTGATTTAAAATTTACAAACCCTTGATTAAACGCGCCTTGAATCATTGAATTTTTTTGGTCATCCGATTTTAATCCTTCAAGATTTATGATCATTCTACGCATTATTATCCACCAAGAGTAAAAATTTCTTACTAACAATTTCTACAATTAAAAATCAATCAAAAATATAATTATAACTTATTTACTAAATTGAAATGAGAAATATCTTTTTATATAAAAATTATATATCTTTGATTAGCATATGGTTGATTTAGAAATTTCAAATAAAAAATTAATTGATGATATACAAAAAAAATTAATTTTAAGGTTAGATCGAAAAATTACACAACAAGAAACACTCGATTTATGTTTAAAATATTCTGCCAAAAATTTTGAAGAAATTTTAGCTCTTGCATCATCGACTCCCATGTTAATTCCTGAAAGAGCGGAAAAAATTATTAAAAGGTTTGAGAAATTTAAAGATACTCCCTATGATCAAAATGCTACATTTAATAATCCTGATGATAATGATATATATTTAAAAGAAGCGTTAGGCACTGTTGATATGGTACGATTTCTTCATCAACTTGATTTAGGCTCGGGAGATTATACAAAAGAGCGAAAACATTGGTTAACTGAACAGAAAGTTGATGATGTTATAAAAGAAATAAAATAAAAAAAAAATTAGTTCATCAATATCATCATTTATTTTAAGTGAATATTAAGAACTGGCGCCCACAAAAATTTTTAAGAATCTCAATTACATTAACATATTAGAAGAATTAATTTTTAAAGGAAGGTTAATAAAAAACATGGTATTCGATAAACTCTTTCCGAAAAAAAAAAAAAAAAGTGATAAACTCACAACTGAAGCACGCTTAAAGACGCTAACACACAAATTGGACATGAAAATCAAAGACTATGAAAATAAAGCCCAATTGTGCAAAATGAAAGCTAAAAAATTCCTAAAATCTGGAAACCGTCAAGCATCCAAGACTATGCTCGTAAGATATAAACAATATCAACAAAAAATCTTGCAGTATAACGCAATGATAATGCGAAGTGAAAGACATTTAGATGCTTTAGAACAAGCAGGTGTTATAAAAGATGTTGCAGGAACTATGGAAGCTTCAGCAGGTGAATTAAAGAATGTTGCAAGCACAGTTAACGCAGAACGGGCGCTAGAAATAACTGAAGAAGCAGAAGATAGCATCGAGCAAATTAATGAAGCTGGTGAATTATTCGCTGGAGATCCCGAAACAGATATGGGAATTGATATTGATGATGAACTGGCACAGCTAGAAACAGAATTAATGTTAGAAGAGGCCGGACAGCTCCCAGACACGCCGGAGGCGGAACATGTGGAGAGTATGTCGCTTTACGAGGGCGCTGAAGAAAGTAGCGACGTTCGGAGTAAAGATAAGCTTAAAGACGAGATAGATAAACTCAGAAAAGAATTGGATGTTTAGTATTATTTAAGATATTTAGTGTTATTTCAAAATTTTAAACTCTTTTTTAATTTCAAAGGAGAATTTAGCGCTAATTTTTTTAATCACCGGATCTGATGGCGGCAGGTTATTTTCAAGCATTTTTCTGAGTTCGGGATCAACTTCATGTATCAAACGCTCGGTTTGGTCGGGTTGTATTTTTTTTGAGTCGGAGATGTATTCTTTGGCGAGTTGTTGGGCGGTTTTATGGTAGTATTCATGAAGACGGTCGAGTTTTTCGGGGATGAAGAGTTTTTCGGCGAGATCGAAACCAAATATCCAATCTTCTTTATGGGCGCTTTGGAGTTGTTCTTGAGGGCTATAATAATTGCCTTTATAAAGCTGCCATTCATGGAGATAATAATCGGGGATGTCGTATCGAACAAGTCTCATCGGGTGGCCCTCTGGTAATCTTGCATATTTTTCTGTCCATTTTGAAGGCCAATTTGGGTTAAGTTTAGGGCTGTATCGGCTCTCAATTTCGGGATCGATTGATTCATGAATGAGTTTAATCGCTGTGGGAGGCAATTCTAAAATGTTTTTTTCAAGGTGATTGGAATTTTTGGGAGATTTTGTATCTTTGCTGGCTATATCCAGAAGTATTGCTTGAATTGTGGAGCGAGAAATACCTGAAAGTGAACGGACGGTGCAGTTATCAAGACGGATACATTGATCTTCAATTTGGCGAGGAATGGGGAAGTCGAGACCTTCGAAGGAGTCAATGGTGGAGTTTTGGAATGAGACAGATATATTTTCTGGGATTCCAATAAGGTTATGGATGTGGCAATTGTAAATTTTTACACTTTCGAGTTTAGGCATTTTAGTGATTAAGTCTTTAAAATTAGGTGATTTTTTAACATTATCAAATTCCTTAACACATAAAGAATTTCCTGAAAATAGGTTTTTAAGAACTGAAATAAAACCCGAATTGGCTAAACTAACAGAAAATGTAAGAAAAGAAGAAATATCTCAACCAATCCCAGAACCTACAATCCTTAAAGCAGAAATCAAGCCTAATTTAGTTAAACAAACAGAAATTACTATCGAAGACGAAATTTCTCAACCAATCCCTGAACCCACAGTTCTTGAAGCAGAAATCAAACCTGAATTAGTTAAGCAACCAGAATTAAAACCAGAGACAGAAATCACTCCCAAGAAGGTGAAAACAAAGAAGAAAGGGTTGTTAAACTTCAAGATTAATCGAAAGAT